>NZ_JRVL01000219.1:0-4996 GCF_054823985.1 Acinetobacter sp. GN11
TTTTTAGCTGAAGTTAAGCCACTTTATTGTGCATGTGTTTACATTGTAATCAATAATTGCCACATTTAAGTGTAAATAGATGAGCTTAATAATAGACAGAAGATTAAAACATAGATTAAAGTAGAAACATGTTAGCAGTTTTAAAGGTATTAACTCTGCAAAACAGACTGAATAAAATAAGTGAAGCAAATGGATGTGTCCTACTTGGAAAAGTTGGCGCGATAATTGCAATTTAATAATAAATCACTCTATTGCTCTATATGAATGATTCTATAGATAAATAGAGAGAATGATCATCAAGGAGTTCTTATGAAACGTTCTGCAACCTCTCTCATTATTTCAACATTTATGCTTTGTACGGTTGGTGCTACTTCTCAAATTCAGGCAGCAGATACATTAGCTAAAATCAAAAGCAGTGGAAAAATCGTCATTGGCCACCGAGAATCTTCTGACCCAATTTCATATGTTGTTGCAGGTAAACCAGTAGGTTATGCAGTCGATATCTGTAACCAGTTTGCAAATGACATTAAAAAAGAATTGAAAATGCCTGGGCTAAAAGTTGAATACAAGGCAGTAACTTCATCAACACGTATTCCTGAACTTTTAGCAGGCAATATCGATATGGAATGTGGTACGACCACAAACTCTAAGCAACGCCAAGAACAAGTTGGTTTCTCAACAAACTACTATGCGACAGAAGTACGTATGGCAGTTAAAGCGAACTCTGGCATTAAGAGTTTGGCAGATTTAAACGGCAAGGCCGTTGTAACAACTCAAGGCACAACATCTGATAAATACATCAAGATGAATGAAAAAGGCCAAGCGCTTAATATCCAAAATATCTATGGTAAAGATCATTCTGACTCTTTCGCAATGATGGCATCAGGCCGTGCTGCTGCATTTGTCATGGATGATAATATTTTAGCTGGTTTGGTTGCTAAGTCTTCAACACCTAAAGCTTTCGCAATTGTGGGTCCAGTACTTTCATCAGAGCCTTATGGCATTATGCTCGCTAAAGGTGATACGAAGTTCAAAGCGATTGCTGATCGTACTGTAAATAATCTATGGAAAACTGGTCAAATGGACGCTTTATATAAGAAGTGGTTCTTATCGCCAATTCCACCAAAAAATACAAATTTGAACATGCCACAAAGTTCATCTTACAAAAAATTAAAAGCTCACCCAACAGATGCAGGGATCTAACCGGATCTTGTTATCCTAAATTTACTTAAGCAAGTGAGACTCACTTGCTTAAGCGGTCTATTTTCCTAAAGTATTCATTTAAGGGGCAAACATGTCAGTCGGCTCGCTAAACTGGACTATATTCTGTGCGGAGTCTAATGAATATGGTGTCGATAAAGCCGCATGGGCAGAATCAGTCTGTAGAGTAATTGGTAGCTCAAGCTACAATGCTCATGCTGAAGCGCCCACATGGTTACAAATGTTAGGTTCAGGCGTCTTTACTATGGTTTGGACAGCTGTTATAGCCTTTCTTATCGCATTTTTATTAGGTTCTCTCCTAGGGGTAATTCGTACATTACCCAACAAACCTCTCTCATTTATTGGCAATTGTTACGTTGAAATCTTCCGTAATATTCCACTTATTGTGCAGCTATTCTTCTGGGCATTTGTTTTTCCGGAATTCTTACCGGACAGCTTAAGTGCAGGCAGTGGGGATGTGGTTGCAGGTGGGTGGTGGAAAAATATTTTAAATCATCAACCTGCGGTTATTGGTGTTTTTGCATTAGGCCTCTACACTGCTGCGCGTGTATCTGAGCACATACGTGCTGGTATTAATACTGTTTCTCGTGGTCAAAAGTTCGCAGCTTTTGCGATGGGTTTTACCACTGCACAAAGCTATCGTTATGTCATTTTACCAGTTGCATATCGTACTGTGTGGCCAACGATTACTTCTGAAGCAATGAACGTTTTCAAAAACTCAGCTGTTTTATATGCTTTGAGTGTTTTGAACTTCTTCGCTTATACAAAAACCATGCGCGAAGAAACTTCTCAGGACATCATTATTCTTATTCTCTCTACACCTGTTTATTTAATTATTACTTATAGCATTAAATTTATCATGGCATGGATTGAGAAACGAATGGCTGTGCCTGGCTTAGGCTCAGGAGGGAAGTAATTATGGATTTTTCTTTATTACATAACCCTGACGTGATCGCGGCACTCAAAGAAGGTTTCATTTTTACCCTGACCGTGACTGTATTGGCGATGATGGGCGGTATCCTAATCGGAACCCCATTGGCAATGATGCGTTTATCAAACAATGCCATCGCAAGTAATTTCGCAAAATTTTATGTCGATCTGTTTCGTGGTATTCCACTGATTCAGGTGATCTTTATTTTCTACTTTTTGTTGCCGAAAATATTTGAGTTTCAATCTGATACATATTGGGGACCATTGTTTTCGAGTGTTGTGACTTTTGCTATTTTTGAGGCTGCATTTTTCTCGGAAATTGTGCGTTCCGGAATTCAGTCTATTTCAAGAGGTCAGGTACATGCAGGTTACGCGCTAGGTTTTACCTATGGTCAATCAATGCGCTACGTGGTTTTACCTCAAGCCTTTCGTAACATGCTCCCAGTATTGTTAACTCAAACCATTATTTTATTTCAGGATATCTCATTAGTTTATGTGATTAGTGCACCAGACTTTTTAGGTCGTGCAGATACATTGGCTAATACATATGGCCCTGAAACGAAAGCAACATTCTATTTAATCGTCGCTGTAGTTTACTTCTGTAGTTCGTTTGTGCTGTCGCAATTAGTCAAACGCTTACAGCAAAAAATTGCCATCATTCGCTAATTGGAGATTTTAAATGCCAATGATAGACATCCAACATATCTCTAAATGGTATGGTGATTTTCAGGTTTTAACAGATTGCACGACGAGTATTGAAAAAGGTGATGTCGTTGTTGTTTGCGGACCATCTGGTTCAGGAAAATCAACACTCATTAAAACAGTAAATGCGTTAGAACCATTTCAACAAGGCGACATTATTGTTGATGGAGTTTCTCTGAAAGACCCAAAAACGGATCTTGCTAAATTCCGTTCACGAGTAGGAATGGTCTTTCAACACTTTGAACTTTTTCCGCACATGACTGTTTTGGAAAATCTAACCATTGCTCAAGTTAAAGTGTTAAAGCGTTCAGTTGCTGATGCTCGTGAAAAAGGTCTGAAATATTTAGAACGTGTAGGTTTACTTGCGCATAAAGATAAGTTTCCGGGCCAATTGTCTGGTGGTCAACAACAACGTGTAGCGATCGCTCGTGGCTTGTCCATGGACCCAATCTGTATGTTGTTTGATGAACCGACTTCTGCACTTGATCCAGAAATGGTCGGAGAAGTACTTGAAGTGATGGTGCAACTTGCACATGAAGGTATGACCATGATGTGTGTTACACATGAAATGGGTTTTGCTAAAAGAGTATCTAACCGTCTAATTTTTATGGATGAAGGTAAGATTTTAGAAGACTGCCCAACGCATGAATTCTTTGATAATTTAGATGCTCGCCACGAGCGCGCGAAGCTCTTCTTAGAAAAAATTCAAGCTATGCATTAATACCATTAATAAAAAAGAGCCTTTTAAAAGGCTCTTTTTTTACGTCCAATTTTTAGAAACTATATTTTGCTAATAAATTGACGCGAGAGTAATCACCTTTATCGCCTGCGAAAGTTTCTCGTTGGCCATAAGTATATTCTGCACCTAAATCAATACTTTTAACCGGATTCCAGATTAAATTGACCAAGGCATTATAAATTTCTTTGTTATAGCTGGTGCTGGTTAAATTGCTATTTGCATAGACGCTATCATCTTTATATTGAATACCACCTATTGCAAAAGTAGAGCGGAGGATAGGGCTCCATTTCCGTTGATAGCCAATAACAGCACTATCAAATTCACCTAAATTAATATCCTGAGTTGTGGTGTCATAGGCATAAGCTGAGTTGCTATAAAGTAAA
The DNA here is from genome assembly GCF_054823985.1 of Acinetobacter sp. GN11. Lineage (NCBI taxonomy): Bacteria > Pseudomonadati > Pseudomonadota > Gammaproteobacteria > Moraxellales > Moraxellaceae > Acinetobacter > Acinetobacter sp. GN11. Next base: position 3,976 of record NZ_JRVL01000219.1, read on the forward strand.
TAGCGGCCATCTCCTTTAACATGATAGTAATTAGCAACCAAGCTATCTTGAGGCGTTAAATCATATTTACCACCAATGCCCACACCCCAACCAAATTTTTCTTCAGAAGTACTATCTTTTGGAGCTACACGGTTTTCATGGGCAAGACCATGTAACTGTAATAGGCCTTTATTATCTGTAGTTTTGAAATCATATCGGGCTGTTAAAGCAGGAAAGCGGCTTCCACCGGCAGCATTACCAGCTTTTTCAATATCACCGCCTTCTAAGGCAACTAATATTTTCTGTTGTGCATTAATTGGCTGAGTGTACCTAACCTGTACTGTACGTGTAGTACCTGTACCAATAGCGCCATTAAAATCTACTGTTTCTGGTGATGTATCAGTGTTTACAAAAGGTGAGGTCGTTTGACCAGCTAACCATTTTCCTAAAGACATATAGGCATGGCGAACACGGAAGGTACCATTACCATTATCGCCATTTCCACCCATGAAATCGGCTTCAATTTTGCCGGTTAAATCTCCGTATTGGGTAGGTCGAGTAATATCTAATCCTATTCGTGAAGTTGCAGCAGATACATTTAGTGAGTCTTGTTTCGGGTCATCTTTATTTAATGGATAGTTAGCGCCATTTGAAATGCTGCCATTTGAACCTTTTAAGTCATAGGTTGCATCTGCGCGGACACTACCATAAAGCTTAACTTGGGTTTGCCCATCGGCCATCGCCATCCAACCTGGTTTTGATACAGGAGGTGTAGGAGTAGCTGGTGCTACAGGAATTGTTGCTGGAGCACTAACCGACAAAGTTGTTTTTTGTTGATCAGATAGTTTCTGGACGAGTTGTTTTAACTCCTTTACTTCATCACGTAAGGCGTTAACTTCGGCATCTGTAGCGGCATGCACAGGCATCGTCACGCTAATTACGCCTAAAGAACTCATTGCTAGCACTAGTGTTTTGATCTTATTCACAGGAACTCCCCGACATGGATAAAAATTTTCCTGCAAATACATAACAATAATAATGC
>NZ_JRVL01000220.1:0-5478 GCF_054823985.1 Acinetobacter sp. GN11
TAGAAAAATCAGATAAAGTTTTCCGAAAGAAAGGCGAATTAGCTTATCGTAAATATCAAAGTAAAAATGAAACTATTCCTTTAGAGATGGGCGTTGCGTTTCCTTTTATTCAACGCCTATTAAGTATTAATGATATTTTCCCACCAGATAAACCATTTGTGGAAGTAATTTTATTATCACGTAATGATCCTAATACAGGTTTACGGGTTATGAATTCTATTGAGTATTATGGTTTAGATATAAAAAGAGCTATCTTTTTACAAGGTAGAACACCTTACAAATATATTGATGCACTTAATATTAGTTTGTTTTTGTCTGCAAATGAAATAGATGTCAACCAAGCAATTACCGCAGGTTATCCAGCAGGCTTGATATTAAAGGGGCAGATATTCGATATAGATCATGATGAAGAATTGCGTATCGCTTTCGACTTTGATGGTGTCATTGCAGATGATTCATCAGAACAAGTCTATAAAAAGGGTGGCCTAAATGCATTTATAGAAAATGAAAATAAACTTGCTAGTCAACCTGCTAATATCGGTCCATTATATAAACTACTCAAAGAGCTTTCCACTCTACAAAATGCAGAACTTAAATATCAATTAGAAAATCCAACATATAATAGCCGTTTACGAATTTCTATCGTTACAGCAAGAAATGCTCCAGCCCATAAAAGGGTCATAAACTCATTGCGATCATGGGGTATTGATACAGTAAATGAAGCATTTTTCTTAGGCGGAATTGAGAAGAGAAAAGTTTTAGAAATTTTAAAACCACATATTTTCTTTGACGATCAAGTTACTCATGTCGAAAAAACTGCGAATAGTATTGCTTCGGTACATATTCCATTCGGGATTGCTAATAAAAAATTAGATTCTGATGAAACATCTAATGATGATGGAAAATAATCAAACTACCGAACTAAATTAATTCTTAATATTTCTCTCCTGATAGGAGAGAAATATAGAGTTTTATAAAACCCCATGCTCCAAGAACATCTCTACCCCACTCACCTTTTTCATATGCTTTAAACGCTCCTTTTCCCACTTTAATTGCTGCTTTAACTCAGCACAGTCAGCATCTACAGCTTTATATACATCACTAATATGCATATGTTCTACTTTTACATTCTTGGCTAACTGAAAAGAATCCAAAATCTCAGCAATTTGGCTTTCAAGCTGCTGACTTTGTGCATCTAACGCCAGTTTATAAAACCTCAATTGCTCAGCAGATAGTTCTTTAGCGCCTAGCCCTTTATTCTGTTCAAGCTGTAACTGGAGCTTGAGTAAATAAAACAAATCCTGCTTTTCGTAGGCCTGACTTGCCTGTTGGAATAACTCAGTTTTTTCTACTTTCTTTGTTTCATCTTGCTCACGGTCTGGGTGAATCATCGCAGCAATTTTTAAATAGATTGTTTTGAGTGACTGCGCTGCCATTTGCTCAGCTTGTTCACGTTTCTGTTGCTGTCTTTGTTGTTTGGCTTGTTCCCGCGCTTGTTGTTGCTCAGCAGCATACTGTTCAAAGTCTTCTTCTAACTCTACACCTTGCTCAGCACTTTCTTCATATTCAGATTTTATTGACTGAGCTTTCTTATTCTTTTTTACAGACTCTCCTGCATGTTGCTGATAAAAGGTATCGATCTGCCTCACTAACTCTAACTGCTCAGCAGATAGCATTTTTGAGCGCTTCAACATGTGTGCAAGCTGGGCAATTTTTTCATCCAGTTGTTGCATATCCGCTTTGGAAAACTCATGGCTATGCAACATATTCCAAAGTTGATCTAACTGCTGAAATAGCACTTTATGTAAATCGCTATACACAGGCATCAGTTTTTGTCGTATGTGCTGTTGAATCTCAACTTGCGCATTTTGCCATGTGCTCAGGCTAACTTTTTGCTGCTCTATTTTATCAATCAGGCGATTCAGTTTTTTCTGCTGTGCAGACGGTTCAGACCCTTGCTGCAAGCTCACTTTGAGATCAAAGGACATATTCATCCACCCGAAAAAGAAAAAAGTGTAGCAATAATCAGATGAGGAAGGTAGCAAAGCATTTATTAAGTCAGAATCAGCCTATTCATTTTTAGAAAATAGAATGCGACTTAACTAAAGTTTGTACCTTAAGAAATCCACCAAATGATCAGTGGCAAAGTCACAGCAGCACATAAGGTTTGAAAGCTAATCACGGCTGCCATAAGCTGACTATCGCCACCCAAAACTTTGGTTAAAATGTATGAAGAAGAAGCAGTCGGTAGCGCAAAGAAAATGATTAAAATTTGTGTTTGTAAGCTTGGTAAACCAAACCACGTACAGACCACATAGGCTAAGGCCGGCACTGCTAAAAGTCGAGCAAATGTGTCTGCTGCCAATACCACAATATCTTTTTTAATTTGCATAAACTGTAAAGCTGCGCCAACACATAACAAACCTAGTGGCAAACTCGACACTGAAAAAAGCTTAATAAACTGAGTAAAGCCTTCCCAAATCGGGATTTGAAGTGCATTGACCGCTGCCCCAACTACACATGATGCAATTAACGGATTTTTAAGCAGTGCAATCAAAACAGGTTTAATTGCCATGTGTTCTTTAGAAGTTAAAGCAAGCACCGAAATAACGTTCACAAGTGGAATGCAAAGCGCCAATAAAATTGCCAGAATTGCCATTCCTTCACTTTTAAAAAGCGCAGTGACTAGAGCCAAACCAATATAGGTATTAAAGCGAACCATACTTTGTACATGCACACCAAAACGTGCAGGCGGTATGTGCCAAAACATTCGGAGTATGTATAAAAAGGCGGTGACTACCAAAACCACAATCAACATGGCAATAATGGCTGTACTCAAACTTTGTAAATCAATTTTCGCGGTCGACAGCGTACTAAAAAGCAAAGCGGGAAATAAAATATAGTAATTGAGCTTCTCTGCCCCAGCCCAAAACTCATCACTAAAAAAATGATATTTTTTAAACAGGTATCCCGATGCAATTAATGCAACTAAGGGAAAAAGAGATAAAACAATGCTATTCATTTCTTTACTCGAGTTTGGTTGAAGGGCTTGCTGTTTTTGGCAATTCCTGTGGCTTACTCATATATTAAAGATAATGAAAACTCATGATAAAATGAGTTTTTACTCATAATAAGTACAACATGACATTTACCCAACTTGAAATTTTCGCACTTATTGCTGAACTAAAAAGCTTTACTGCTACAGCAGAAAAGCTAGGAATTTCACAGTCGGCAGTTTCTCATGCCCTTAAGTCATTAGAACAACAATGGGGTATTAACCTGATTTCAAGATCCCAAAGTGATATTGAGCTCACCACGACAGGTCATCAGTTACTCACTCATGTAAAAGAGCTATTGAGTATTTCCAATACATTAGAAAAAGAAGTGGCTGCGATACATGGTTTAAATGAAGGCACATTACATATCGGATCTTTTGGGGCTTCATCATCCATTTATCTATTGCCTGAAATTTTAGAAAGCTTTCGGCAGCGCTATCCTAAAATCGAAATTTATATTGATGAAGGTGAGGATAAAGAAGTAGCTCAATGGTTATTGGAACGGCGTATAGAAGTCGGTTTTTTGATTATGCCAGATGAGCGGTTCGATACTTTCCCTTTAATTGAAGACCGTTTTGTTGCCCTAATTCCTAGTCATTACGCACTGGCACAACAACTCTATATTGATCCATCACAGCTAGAAAACTGCCCTTTTATTATGACAATGGCTGGTAGTAGACATCAGGTCGAATTAATTTTGAAAAACTTTAATGTGAAACCAGACATCAAATTTTATGTTTCACAAATTCTGAGTATCGTTAGCATGGTCCACAACCAGTTAGGGGTTTCCATTGTGTCTGATATGGTGATTACCAAAGAGTTGCTCTCACTCTATCCAAACGTAGTCAAGCGCCCTTTTAAACCGAACCTTAAACGTTCTATTGGACTCGCAGTGAAAAATAAAAAGCATATGAGTCCAGCTGTGAAAGCATTTATTGAAGTTGCGCGATCGGTCTGGTCAGATCATTAATTGAATATGAGTGATTTTTTTAAATCGTGATAACGAACCCTTTCAGTTCAATTTATCAGCACATTAGATGACTTGTAACGTAAAAAGTTCCATAACTGCCCTATCTTGAGCAAATCAACGCACCATTTATCGCCAAAAACCACTTTTCCAATTCAAATTGGTGCACTTATTGCATATTCACTTTTATGCAATTGAGTTTGTTTCGACAAACTTAGGTTTTTAGATTCCTTAAATCTATTTTGGTGCAATTTACAGACCCAGATTTGTTCCAAAATGGAATTTAGCACTTTTTTCGAGCATGCTATGCAAAATGTAGATCTATTTTTCTTATTACTTGGTGCTGTTTTGGTTCTTGCCATGCACGCAGGTTTTGCATTCTTGGAACTTGGTACGGTTCGCCATAAAAATCAGGTGAACGCACTGAGTAAAATTCTGACTGACTTTGCCCTCTCTGCAATCGCTTACTTCTTTGTTGGCTACTACATTTCCTATGGTCAGCACTTCTTCCATGATGGCACAAGCCTCGCAAGTGATCATGGCTACAATCTCATGCGATGCTTCTTTTTACTCACTTTTGCTGCGGCTATTCCTGCCATTATTTCGGGTGGTATTGCTGAACGTGCAAAAATGCGTTCACAAGCAATTGCAACACTCGCTTTAGTTGCGCTGGTTTATCCATTTTTCGAAGGCATGGTCTGGAATGGAAACTACGGTCTGCAAAAATGGTTAGAAGCAACTTTTGGTGCAGCTTTTCATGACTTTGCAGGTTCAGTCGTGGTGCATGCTATGGGTGGTTGGATTGCACTTGCTGCCGTGATTTTATTGGGTGCACGTTCTGGTCGTTATAAGAAAGATGGTCGTGTAAGTGCTCACCCACCATCTTCTATTCCATTTTTAGCGCTCGGTTCATGGATTTTAATTGTAGGCTGGTTTGGCTTTAACGTGATGAGCGCGCAACGTGTTGATGCAATTTCTGGTCTGGTTGCCATTAACTCACTTATGGCTATGGTCGGCGGAACCATTACAGCAAATGCGATTGGGAAAAATGACCCTGGTTTCTTACATAACGGACCACTTGCAGGTTTAGTTGCAATCTGTGCGGGTTCTGACATTGTTCATCCGGTCAGTGCGCTTGTTATTGGTGGTGCAGCTGGTGCAATGTTTGTGTACCTATTTACCTACACACAAAACAAGCTCAAAGTAGATGATGTGTTGGGTGTATGGCCTTTACACGGCGTATGTGGCGCATTTGGTGGTATTGCAGTGGGTCTATTTGGTCAAAAGTGGCTTGGTGGTTTAGGCGGCGTATCTTTTGCCTCACAGTTCATTGGCACAGTACTTGCGATTGCGATTGCGCTCGTTGGTGGCTTTATTGTTTATGGCTTACTCAAAGCAACTATTGGCATTCGTTTATCTCAAGAAGATGAGTTTAGAGGTGCAGATTTATCTATT
>NZ_JRVL01000221.1:0-2874 GCF_054823985.1 Acinetobacter sp. GN11
AAAAAAGCCCAACATCCTGTTGGGCTTTTTTCGTATTTCGTCACTAGGTACACTTCCTGTAATACCTCACGTCCTGATGCTTAAACTTATTATTGTTGTTTTACGTTTTGGAACTTCCTGTTCCCGTTAAGTGCATCATAGGTAATTTATGAAGTCATAGAAAGACGCAAATTTCCCGAATATATGTAAGAAAAAGCGTACGAGCTTGTCAGAATGCCTCTATCCTTCTTTCTTCTTCTCTATCATTTTTTCAAAGTGTCTAAGGTTTGGGTTCAGCGTATCCCAAGCATAGGCTTGGCTCACAAACACCTCTGCTCTAGGCTGATAGAGACTCGGGTTATCAAGCGTACCCGCACGTATTGAAATCATTTCAGGGGCAATTTCAGGTAAGCCAAAAAGTTGAGAACCACAAGTCGGGCAAAATGCTCGTTTAATAGATCGGCCAGAAGATCCTAAAGTCTCAAAATATTTAAGTTCACCATTCACTTTCAATTCAGATTGGTGAAAAAAAGCAATTGGTGCATATGCCGAACCTGTTGCCTTCTGGCAATCTCGACAATGGCAATTAAAACTATAACGTGGCTCCGCTTCGCTTTGGTAGCTCACAGCTCCACATAAACACGATCCTTGATACTTAGCTGACATGGCTCATCCTATTTTTTTATTGCTGTGATTTGAATATAACGTACATAGCCATTTTGGTAGAGCTGTTGGCATAACTTTGCAGTCATTTGAATTTTAAAATTTGCCAATCCTCGGCTTTGATTTTGTCCTTGATGATTTTGAATATACTCTGAAAAACCAAGTAATACAGGCTCGGATAAATCTTCAATTTTAATATCGACAAAACCTTGTTGTTCTAAGGCATTTCTTAGCATTTTCTCGTTTGGCACATTGTCCCAAACCACGTCTGCTGCTTTAAGCAGATAGCGATACTTTTGTTCTTGCAAGACGGTCATGTTTTGACATGAGTCGGCACGCATTAAGTAATGAAAACCTAATCGGCCTTTTGAATTTAAAACTGGAGTGACTGAATCTAGAAATGAATTTAAATTGCTGTGATAAGCCGCATCAATACACAACACCGCATCGAAGCATTGTTTGAATTCAAATTGTTTTAAATTTAAAAATGAACCACAAAAAATCTGGCTTATCTCGGGGATAAGTCTTTGAATTTTATTCACACATTCAGCTTGTAGGTCAACTGCACTAAGGCTTTTGGGCTGATAGCACTGTAACCAATGCAACAAACTTGCGCCTCGCCCACAACCTAAATCTAAGAGATGATCTTTTGAATTTAAATTGACAGCTTGTGCCAAATGATCTGCCAATTGGCAACAAGCTTCACGGTAGTTTTGGGTATTTTTCCAAAAGCCCAAATTTGTCCAAGCAAGCTCTTCGTCATCTCCCAAACTTGATGCATCAATTGCATATTTATGGGGAATGAGTCTAGAGAGAGCTGCCCGAACTTTTGTTTTCACAATTTTAGTAACCGAGTTCTGGGGCAACTTCAACCTGAGGCTTTAAGCCTACAAATGGTAAAGGAGCACCTAAAATTTCAGCAATATGCATCGCGGAAGTAACTGCTGACTCTAAAATTGGTAAACCATCACATGACCATGAACCACAGTAAAATACTTTACGGTTTAAGTCTAAATGGCGTTGTTGTAATTCTTTATTTAGAGCAATTGTTTGTGAGTCTACAACTGCACGCGTTAAGGTTACTTTTGAAATGATTTTTTTAGGGTCAATATCAGTCACTGGACGCCACGTCTGGAACACTGGATTTTTACCCACGAGCGTAGGCTCAACCGCATTCATCCACACTGTGAATTGCTGACGGGTAAACTTACGATCCATCATATAGCTCAGCACTGACCAGTCTTTACGGCGTGGTGGCATTACTGTGGCATCTGTATGAATGACAAGATCACCTTGCTCAAAACGGAATTGCTTCAGCAGCTTCATATCTTCAGCAAATTGTTCAGGGTTTAAAAACTCATCAATTTTAGACGTTGGCGTTGCAACAATCACGCGATCAAATAAATTCTGTTCACCTTGGCTGTTTTCAACCAGTACTTTTTCGCCTTGTAATTCAACTTTCTTAATCGCGGATCCGCTATGAATGTCGATATCTTTAATTAAGCTATCTACAAATGCAGGTGTACCACCTTTCATACGTAACAGCATGTCGCCATCAGTTAAGTGACGTAAAAACTCAAGTAGATTTTTTGCAGGCCAGTCGCCAATTGTTTTTGGGTTACAAGTACAAATGGTATAGAGCACCGGCATTACAACGCCATGCCAGAATACTTCTTCAATATCGTTCTGATTAATAAATTCAGCGAGGGTAATATCTTGATTTTTAGATTTGAAAAACTGGTGAATTGCAGTTTTTAATTGCAACATCCCTTTCACAAGACGCCAGCCATATTGCTGGATGCCTTTACGGTTATTGATAATCGGAAAATTACCAATACGACTACGAGATGTCGTTAACCATGTTTCCGTACGATCTTCGAATAACCAGCTACATGACATATAAGTACGAACTGGAAAGGTTTTAATACCTAAATGAGCAGCAAGGCTGAGTGTATTCTTCCACAAATGTGGATTCATCACACGTAGCGGTGCATCAATAATTCCACCATCGAACTCAATACTATGGCTATCCATTCCTCGGCCAGGAAGTGCTTCAAATATCGTGATCGTATGCCCTGCATCTTTCAGAATTCTTGCTGCCGCAAGACCTGCCATTCCACTGCCAATAATTGCGATATTCAAAATGATGTCCCATTTTTCGAGAATTTTTTTGATTATCACTCATACCCCAAAGAAACACCGTATTAAAAACTACCAGATTTTTATTTTTTG
>NZ_JRVL01000222.1:0-2702 GCF_054823985.1 Acinetobacter sp. GN11
GAAATATAAAAATTACGTAAATTTCTTAAAGCTGGGCTTTTACTGGTCTGTAAATGGGCATTTCATTTAATTAAATTTCTTTAATTTTTCTATTTTTAAACTTATGAACTATTTTGGGTCTTTTTTAATCAGTCATATGAGAAAAAAGAGTAATGCACAAAATTCACGCAAAATATCGCACTAAATTTGACCAGCCAAACTAAATTCTATTCGTCTTTTACAGTGATCTATTTTTGCACATCACTCTTGAGAATAACGTTATAAAGTAACAATTTAAAAACTATTTAAAATAAACTGTCGAAAAAAACAACTACAATGGAGATTAAAAAGTAAACATATCCACCAAAAAAGATCAAAAAACAAACAGAAGAATCAACTATATTTTAAGCTTGGAATATAAAATAAATGGTAAAAATACACTAAAAAATAAATTACTTTTTTTATTTTAAACAATAGATTAAGTATAAAAGGTTAATAGTAAATTTAGTAAACAACCAGTAACACATTAATCAATTTCTGCATAGCATATATAAAATAAAATCAACAAAAATATATCTTTTTTATAGATTACTTATACAATTGATTCAAATCCTAGGCCCTGAACAATAACAAGGCACAGGATTTATCGTTTTTATGAGGTTCTTTAAATATGCTAAATGCACAAAAACTTACATTAGCAGTTCTCATTTCTGCGGCAATAATTTCCTCAGCTCAGGCAAGCGAGCAAAGTGAGGCAAAAGGATTTGTTGAAGATGCGAACGGTTCTATTCTCTTCCGTACAGGTTATATTCAACGCGACAAAAAAAATGGCGTTGAAGATGACAGTTCATTTGCTCAAACAGCAATCGTTACACTAGATTCCGGTTTTACTAAAGGTATCGTTGGTTTCGGTGTAGGCGCTGTTGGTGATTTTTCATTCAAAATCGGTGCAAATAACAATAACGGCAACCAAATGATTCCTCGTTACAATGGTGTACGTGAAAACCCGTACGATCAATGGACACGTGGTGGTGGTAGCGTAAAAGCTCGCTTCTCGAATACAACGGTACGTTATGGTACACAAGTACTTGATTTGCCTGTTCTTGCAAGCAACACTGCACGTTTGGTGCCTGAATATTTCACTGGTACTTTGTTAACTAGCCATGAAATTAAAGATTTAGAAGTGGTTGCTGGTAAATTTACTAAAAACCAATATTCTGACCAAATTGCAACTGACCAAAATGGTTTAGATAGCGCAATTGTTTGGGGTGCAAAATATAAGTTTGATGATCAACTCAATGGTTCTTACTATGGCGTTGATGTAAAAGACAAACTTGATCGTCATTATGTGAATGTGAACTACAAGCAACCCCTTGCTAATGACAGCTCACTTACTTATGACTTCAGTGGTTATCATACTAAATTTGATAAAAACGCTTCATTGTCATACGCAACTGGCCCAGCTGGTGAAGACAAAACCAATAATATTTGGGCAGTTTCAGGAACTTATGCGACTGGCCCACATAGTGTGATGTTAGCGTACCAACAAAACAGCGGTAACATTGGTTATAACTATGGTTCAAACCAAGACGGCGGTCAAAGTGTCTATTTGCCAAACTCTTATTTGTCTGACTTCATTGGTAATGATGAAAAATCTGCACAAATCCAATATAGCCTCGACTTTGGCAAGTTAGGTGTATTACCAGGTCTAAACTGGACTACAGCTTATGTATATGGTTGGGATATCAAAACATCTAACGGTGCAGATGATTCAAGCGAAAGCGAATTCTTTAACCAAGTAAAATACACAGTTCAAAATGGTTTTGCTAAAGGTTCAAGCTTACGTTTACGTAATTCGATCTACCGTGCAGATAACGCTTATACTGCAGATTATATGCCTGACACTAATGAATGGCGTATCTTCCTTGATATTCCTGTGAAATTATTCTAATTCACAAACTTATCAAGCATAAAAAACCTACGTCTGGCAACAGATGTAGGTTTTTTATTAAGCTCAGAATATCAATTGAGGCATTCTGAGCCTTATCAATTAAAGCTTATTTAGCAGCTTCAATTGCTTTTAATACTTCAGCTTTAGCAACATCAGCACCTTCCCAACCACTGATTTTTACCCATTTCCCTGGTTCTAAATCTTTATAGTGACTGAAGAAATGCTCAACTTGGCTAATCAATAGCGGAGGAAGATCTGTATATTCTTTAACATCTTTATACAATGGAGACAATTTTTCGTGTGGAACAGCGATTAATTTCGCATCGATACCACCATCATCTTCCATTTTTAATTTGCCTACTGGACGGCAACGAATGACTGAACCAGCAGCAACAGGATGTGGAGTTACAACAAGTACGTCTAACGGGTCGCCATCTTCAGACAAAGTATTTGGAACATAGCCATAGTTCGCTGGATAGAACATTGCTGTGCCCATGAAACGGTCTACAAACAATGCATCAGAATCTTTGTCGATTTCATATTTAATTGGTGCTGCATTTGCAGGAATTTCAATGATGACATAGATGTCATTTGGGGCATCTTTACCTGCTGGGATATCGCTGTAACTCATATCAATACTCTTTCGTTATGAAGTCAGATGTAAAATCCACTCGATTATAGCGTGGATATCATCAAAATGATGCCGATTATACAATGCGCACACGCGAAAGTTGATATGAATAATGACAGAATGACAGAATGACAGAATGAC
>NZ_JRVL01000223.1:0-2535 GCF_054823985.1 Acinetobacter sp. GN11
AAACAACATATGCAACTTTATTAGAAATGCTAATAGCTGCTTATAAAATGGTGAACCGTTTAAAAGAGCAGGGGCGTACAGCACTTTTTGAGCAGGCGTATATGCCTGAGCTTCGAAAGCTAATTGAGTTTAGAGCTGATTTTCAAACTACAGGATTTTTTTATCCGGAAATGGCGATGTATATGGCTCGGCCAGATAAAATTTTACATGCGTTTTATATTCGTCATGATCGTTTTCGAGTACGGATTGATGACCAAGAACATAACTTATCGGGTTACATCGCTTACGTTAAAGATTACAAAGGTGACGAGCCATGAAGTATCAACCCGTTGAGATCAAGCTATTAGCACATATCGACACTACAAGTTTTGATGAAGCTTTATGGCAATTCGAAATTGACGATGATATTTCAACGCTCTTACTCATCGACTATGCATTAGAGCAATTTCAGCAAAAAAATGTACAAGCTCAAGATGATTATGTTGTGCCTGAACACCTATTTGAGCAACTAGGTCAGCAAAATCTAGGCTTAAAGCCCTCGGAACATTACACCTTCATTGAACTATTGCAGTTGCTAATTTTTACTCAAGCAGCAGATGTAAAAGATGCTTTAAGCAATATGCTCTGCGGTACACATGAGCAAGCCTATTTAATTTTGTCAAAAAGAGCGGCTACCTATAATTTAAATTTGAAAAAAGGAAGTACACAAAACCAGTTAAAACATTTGTTTTTATTAGTTAAAAATATTTATAGCCAGCCAGCTGAAATCAGAAAACTTTTCTTTATAAAAGAGCTGAATTTTAAAGGAAAGTCTTATCTACCACAGACTCTATTAATGGGACAGAATGTAGTAGAGGTCTTATATCTTACCAATTCATTTAGAAAAATTTATCTAACGTTCTTTGAGGAAAACCAGACCAGCGGTTTCTTTTTATTCTTAGATGATATTCATCGTGCTGAGCACTTAATTCCTTATTATCATTGTTTTCAAGCACAGAAGGTAAAACCTAAAGTTTGCTCCACCCTAAGCGGCATTATTAACATTTTAGGTGATACCTACTTTGGGGAAATCTACACCGAAAAACGCAAGTCTAAGGGGCAGATAGATGCTCTACAACAATATGGATATAGTTATTCATTTGAAAAAATAAAAGCTTTTTTAGGGCAACATGACCTAAATATCGCTAATTTTGAAGCAGTCTTTTCTTTAGAAAACCAATCTCCTTTAGTACATAAAAAGCCATTTATTCTTAAAGCTAATGCTGAACAAACATTAGCAGAATTCAAAAATATTCACCTTAACCATGTGGTATTGGCAAATAATCATCTAAAAGACTACGGAGATCGCGGATTAGTCTATACATTACAACAATTTGATCAGGGTAATATTTCTTATATTGGGGCAGGGACAAATCAAAAAGATGCCCATAACCTTTTTGAAATCACTTTTAATAACAAGCATTACGCTATTTTTAACGGCTATTGGCACAGAGATACAGCCTATCTAGATTATGATTTTTATGCTTTAGGTCATAAGAGTGGAGTCGCGTGTTTAAATGGAGTTTTGCTTGAACAACTTGCTCGTTATAAACAGACTCACCCTGAGCATAAAATTATTGTTATTTGTCATTGGGGCATCGATTTTAAGCCGATTACCAAGGAACAGACCAGGCTTGCTGATATTTTGACTAAAGCAGGTGCCGACCTTGTTATCGGTCATGGTGCTCATACCATCCAACCAATTAAAGTTATTAGTCAGAAGCCTGTGGTATTTGGTATTGGCAATGCAGTTTTTAATAGCAATGGTGAATATACAGAGCAAAATGCTTTGCCATATGGATGTATAGCACGGTTAGATTTGTCAAAAGATCGACTGCGTTTATATCCAATCTATACCAATAATTTGAAAACATTTTGGCAGCCGTATCCAGTTAATGAGGACGACTTTTCAGAGGCCAGCAGTTATATGACTTCATTACTGACCCCTGAAAATTATTATGCAGCACAAGATGATTTAGGTTTTTACGTCGAAATGAGTTTTTAAGATCTTTATGGGTAACGTTGGTAATTTTCTAAAATTGTTTGAAGTTGGACGGGTGTAAAACCTAAATTTCTAAGTCCACCGCTGCCACGCTTACATTCAGCGCTCGCCATGATGTTGGTTGGTGTGCGCTTTGTGGCATTCGGTGCACAAACATGTTTTAGTCCAAACACATGCCCCATTTCATGTACGCTACCAGCCTGAATATTATAATTAAGTCGGTTCCAGTCTAATAAAACAAAAGGTTTACCATTATTGCGAAATGCTCTACTTGTTACATCTTCAAATTTCCATTTGGTTGAATAGGCATCATAAATAAAAACGATGACTTCCTTACTCGCAGTCCGTTTAGGAAAACAGGTATTTACACTGGCAGGAATGGTCTCAGTCGTAATTGGGTAGGGCTGGTTAATCTGTTGCTTTAAATCGCAATGTAATTTTGAAAACTCTTCATAAGGGATATAACGATGTAATTTAAACTTAAAAATTTTATT
>NZ_JRVL01000027.1:0-54750 GCF_054823985.1 Acinetobacter sp. GN11
GCTTTGCCATTTCAACTCTTCGAGCTCAAGTTCACCACAGAAAATTGAACATGGAATAGTAATTCGATCACTGTGATAAATAGGACTATATTTTAAGATATCTTCGCTTGAAAGATTGAGAGCATGATTTAAATGAGTGCTTTGTATAGGCCTTAAGTCATAAATTCCACTTAGCAACACCATCTCAGATATGAATGGATGGCCTAATGACAAAGCAGCAAGATGTGCTCCTGCTGAATGCCCAACTAGAATAACCTCGTCGGTTCTCCAGTCTTGCTCTCGAATAAAATCGAGAGCTTGATGAACTTGAGAAGCAATATCTGAAATTTTGCTTTGTGGGGCTAGATCATATTCTAAAAGAACACACTGGGCTCCTTTTGCTAGAACATACGGTACGATAAATGCAAAATCTGATTTGTCACACCATTGCCAATAACCACCGTGAATAAAAATAACAGTCTTTTTGGTTTGTATTAATGGAAATAAATCTAAGGTTGACCTTGGGTGCGGACCATATTGGATATCTGCAATATGAGTGCATTGTTGATAGGCCGCCAAGCTGCTTCTTTGAAATTCTGCCAATAGCTCATGTTCATTAGCCACAGTTCTAGCATTGTCATAGAGTCTCATAGGTCTCTCACTTCAACGATTCTAAAGCAAGCTTGGCTGATGATCGTTTTAAATAATAGAAAACAGTAAGCACAACAACTAATGGAACTCCAAATTGTAAAGTTGACTTAAACTCATTGGTAAACCATGTGGTGACTGTGATGCTTAAAATTGCAATTAATCCTAAGAATGAAATTAACTGACTCGCTGGAACCTTAAACTTTAATTGCTGGCCTTGTTGTGCCATTTCCCGTCTAAAAAACATATGGGTAATGAAAATACTGCCCCAAGTGAACAATGCACCAAACATAGATAAAGCAATCATGATTGGGAATGCAGAGTTTGGATTAATCGTATAAACAATACTCGCGATCCCAATACCCACTGCTGACAATAGCAACGCGTTGATTGGTACGCCATTATGACTAATACGACCAAATAGTTTTGGTGCATCACCTGCGCGTGACAAGCTAAATAGCATACGTGTTGAGATATACAACATACTATTCATGGCGGATAAGGCCGCGACAATTACAATAAAATTTAAAATACTGTCTGCGTATGGAATGCCTACAATTTTCATTACCATCACAAATGGGCTGGTCGCATCGGCTCCAATTAAAGTTGTCCATGGAACAAGCGCCACAATGAGAAATAAAGACAGTAAATAAAATAGGATTAAGCGAATTGCAGTACTTTTAAACGCTTTCTTAACGGCTCTTTCCGGATCTTTAGCCTCACCAGCCGCAACAGCGATCATTTCAATACTTAAATAACTAAATATTGAAATAATTACCCCGATCCAGACCCCACTAAAACCATGAGGAAAAAAGCCACCATACTCGGTTAAATTAGAGAGAACTTGTTCTGTTCCTCCATGACTTTGAGTCAGAATGCCAATTGCTAAAAGAATAAATACAATAATTGCAAAGACTTTTATTGTCGAAAACCAATATTCAACTAATCCAAACGCTTTAACGCTATATGCATTAACCACCAGCAAAGTCAGCGAAAAAAAAGCAATCCAGATCCACGAGCCTACATGAGGAAACCATAGCTTCATGTAGTCGGCAACTGCTGTAATTTCCGTACCAACGGCTAATACAATACACGCCCAATAACAATAACGGACTAAAAACCCAGCAAGAGGACTCACATAATGCTCAGCGTATGCCCCGAATGAGCCTGACGTAGGATGCTGAACTGTCATCTCAGCCAAACAAGCCATAATAGCAAATGCGATTAAACCACCAATCGCATAACTTACAATAACAGCAGGGCCAGCAAAGCTAATTGCAAACTTGCTTCCCATGAACAGCCCTGTACCAATCGCTCCACCAATTGCAATCATTCCCATCTGTTTTGCGGATAATTTCTTATGTAAACCCGCTTCTCGATTTTGTATTTCATCAAAACTGCTCATAGGCCCTCCTAGCCATTCTTCTGATATTAACCTTTAACGATCAGGTCACTTCGCTGCGCACCAGATAACGCTCATTTTTCCATTCACTATTCAACATAATCTGCCTAAGTTGCTGTACAGCATTCCAGATATCTTCAAAACCTAGATATAGAGGTGTAATTCCAAAACGTAATACTTCTGGCTCTCGATAATCCCCAATCACACCACGAGCAATAAGCGCCTGAATAATTTCATAGCCAAACTCATGTCTATAACTGACATGACTGCCACGATATTTATGGTTTAAAGGTGTAATCAGCTCAAAACCAAACTGAGCACATTCCTGTTGAACAAGTTGAATAAACAAATCAGTTAATTTGAGGGATTTCTCGCGTATTTGTTGCATATCAGCTTGTAAGAAAATATCGACGCCACATTCGATTAGACTCATCGAAATGATAGGTTGAGTTCCACACAAATAACGACGAATAGTGTTAGCTGGTTCATAGTGCTGAGCCATATCAAAGGGTTTTTTATGCCCCCACCAGCCTGATAAAGGTTGCCAGAACTGATCACGATGCTTTTGATTTACCCATAACAATGCTGGAGAACCTGGACCGCCATTTAAATATTTATAAGTACAACCAATCGCAAAATCACTATTACTCTGATTAAGATCCATAGGCACCGCACCAACTGAGTGACATAAATCCCAAATAATCAAAGCATCTTTAGCGTGAATTTGTTGGTTAATAGATTCCATATCATAGAAATATCCAGTCCGATAATTCACATGAGAAAGAACAACTACCGCCACATCATTTGCCAAAACACGAGACAAATCATCGGCCCCATCAATTAACTCAACTTGATAACCTTGATTAATCAAGTCTATAAAGCCTTCAATAATATAAATATCGGTTGGGAAGGCATCTTTTTCCGCAACAATAATTTTACGTTCTGGAAATTTTTCGGCTTGAATTTTTACTGCTGCTGATAAAACTTTGAATAAATTTAACGTCGTTGAATCTGAAATAACCACTTCCCCTTTTTCGGCACCGATAAGCTGCGCGACTTTATCTCCGAGTCTAGTCGGTAGACCCCACCAATCTGCTTTATTCCAACTATTAATGAGGTCCTCGCCCCACTCTTTGGCAATAATATGCTGAGCAACCTCTAATGATTTCTGTGGTCTTGCTCCCAATGAATTACCATCTAGATAAATGACATTTTCTGGCAGTGCAAATTCATCTTTAAACTTTTTGAGTTCATCTTCCTGATCCCAATAGAGGCATTGTTCACGAGTAATCATTTGTTATTTCACCTATTTTCAACATTTCCTTTGTATTTGAATTTTATCACGCCAATTCTTTCGATTTATTCGATAATATTTGATTAAAATTAGCTATTTTCGTATAAAATTCGAATTAAAATTAAAAAACATGGATGAAATTCGAAAATGAATGTAGATGCAATAGACCTAAAAATCCTGAAGTATTTACAAGATAATGCTCGGTTAAGTAACCAAGAACTGGCCGATCTCGTTAACCTTTCGGCTTCAGCTTGTCATCGGCGTGTTAAAATTTTAGAAAACAATGGTGTAATTGAAAAATATCAAGCGAAAGTTAATTATGAAAAACTAGGCATAAAAATTGAGGCAATCGTCGAAATAAAACTTGCCCAGCTAACAGAAAATGATCACAACTTCTTCTTAAGTCAGATCAAAAATTTTGATGAAGTCATTAATGCATATATTATTACTGGTGAATCTAATTATGTTTTACACGTTGCGACCAAAGATTTGAGTTCTTTTTCTCATTTCGTCATTAACACCTTAAATAAAATAAAAGGTGTAGTGAGCATCAATTCCAAGATCATTTTACAGAAGATTGTGCAAAAACCACTTTGACCCCTCATTTTTAATTAAAGAGTCATCTCATGATCGAAACAAAGCGTTTAATTTTAAGACAGTGGAAAGAAAGTGATTTTGAGCCATTTATAACAATGGGCTTAGATCAAGATGTTATGCAGTTTTTCCCGAATCTCTTAACCCCTCAAGAAAGCCTGAATTTAATCCAAAAAATTTCATCACTCATCCAAGAAAAAGGTTGGGGCTTTTGGGCAGTAGAATTAAAAGAAACCCATCAATTTATCGGATTTATTGGTCTACACAACCAACCTGAACAATTTGACTTTTCTCCATGTGTGGAAATTGGGTGGCGACTTGCAAAAGAATTTTGGAAACAAGGTTATGCAACAGAAGGTGCAAAAGCAGTTTTAGATTATGCTTTTAATATACTGAATTTAGATAAAATCTTTTCATTTACCGCTACGATTAATACACCCTCTCAAGCTGTCATGAAAAAACTTGGAATGCAAAAAGTTAAAAACTTCGAACATCCTAAAGTTCCTCTTCATCACGAATTAAGAGAACATGTGCTATATGAAATCACAAATGTTTACTCATCAAAATCATAGCCGACAGAGGTTGAACATTCCCAATATTCATTAAGTTTATCTGCTATTTCTTCTTTTTTCATAGTGGTAAGCACATAGAAAAGTTTAGCCTCTTTATTTTTTCTTAGAATTAATAAATTATAATAATCATATTCAGGACCATTAAGTCCTAAATTAGGCTGCCACTCACCTTCATTTATTTGAGTTTCACAGTGTTTCTCAGCTTTATAGTGCCATTCAAGTTTATAAGTATCGAGGCCATCAGCAGCATTAATGACTATGCCATCATTGGCTCCTCCAATAAATCCAATTTTCATTGCCTTCTCTAAATTGTTATTAGCATAATTCTCAATATAGCGCTAATTGAGTATGCTTCAATTTATATATTGTTTATCAAAAAGTATCGTATGTAAGCAAAAATAACGATCATTAAGATGGTTCACATAAAGGTAAAGCTCAATTTAAATAAATCCAGAATATTGCTTTTTACTTTAACTAAAAGAAAAATCTTTTCTCCTCAAAACTATTTCATTAATCTTTTTTTTCTGCAAAATTACACGGTACAATTCCAAACCAACTAGTGTCCATGCAAACTATAATATTTTGTACAAACTTTTTCTTGTTGCATGAATTACTTTGTTGAGCTTTAAATGCCACAAATTAGTCTCAAATTATTATTTTTTAAAGGTTATATGAATAATTTTCTTAAAAAATTGTGCTTTGAAAGTCTTTGGAGATTTTTAAATCATGTCTAAGATTGTAATGTTTGATATGGATGGTACACTCTTAGATCTCGCTTTTGACGATTTCATTTGGAATGAATGTCTTCCTGAACGACATGCGAAAATACATCAACTTTCCCTCGCAGAAAGCCAAAAAAAGCTATATCAATTTTATCAATCACATCGCCATACGCTTGTTTGGTATTCATCAACCTATTGGACTAAAACTGTAGGCGTTGATGTACTCAAATTACAACAAGAATTTCAATCTAAGATCCAAGCTCGTTCTGGCTGCATTGAGCTTTTGCAACAACTTAAAGAACAGGGATACAAGTGTTGGTTAGCTACAAATGCTGACTGCGCAAGCTTACGCTTAAAACTCGATAATATTGCAATTGAACATTTCTTCGATGTCATCATATCTAGTGAACAAGTTGGTTATGCCAAAGAAGATATTAATTTTTGGCAAGAACTCCAAAGATTACATCCATTCAATCCAGATGAAACGATTTTTATTGATGATACAGCTCCCGTATTAAAGACAGCAGAAAAATTTGGTATTCAACACTTGTTTACTATCTCACAGCCCTCAAGTCTAAAAGATATAAAACAGCATCAAGATTTAGAGTTTAAAGCACTAGATCGGCTTACAGACTTGCTGTCTATATTGAATCAAATTGATAGAAAGGATAATGATGTCAAAATTGCATGAAAACGATGCTGTAGAGACCATGCGTGTCGACAAATGGTTATGGGTTGCTCGTTTTTTTAAAACTCGTTCAATTGCTAAAGCAGCGATTGAAGGAGGTAAAGTACATCACAATAATGAGCGTGTCAAAGTTTCCAAGGAAATTCGAGTTGGAATGGAACTTATTATTCAGCAAGGTTTTGATAAAAAAACTGTTGTGATAAAAGCTCTTTCGAACACACGTGGTCCAGCTCCGGTCGCACAGCAACTTTATGAAGAAACCGAAGTAAGTATTGCTAGACGGGAGTTGATTGCATCCCAACGAAAATTGCATAATCTAGCTCGACCTGACCATAGACCGGGTAAAAAGGATCGTCGACAAATTATTCGGTTTAAACAGGAGAATGATCAAAATTGGTCATATGGTGATGAATAAAAACGTCGAGTTGTGTCGCACATACACATACAACACATAGAAGCTATAGAAAAAATCTGTCACTATTAACCCAGTGAAACAAGTTGAGATTCAATGCATCCACTTGGGTTAAACGTGATGAACATAGAGTATTGAGGTTTTTGAGATGGATGAGAATAAAAGCAAAGCATTACAAGCCGCGCTAAGTCAAATTGAGAAACAATTTGGCAAAAATACGGTGATGCGTCTCGGTGACAACACTGTTCAAGCTGTTGAAGCTGTGTCTACAGGCTCTTTGACTTTAGATATTGCATTGGGGATTGGTGGTTTACCAAAAGGTCGTATTGTCGAGATTTATGGTCCAGAATCTTCTGGTAAAACCACAATGACGCTACAAGCGATTGCACAATGTCAAAAAACTGGCGGTACTTGTGCATTTATCGATGCAGAGCATGCATTAGATCCACAATATGCACGTAAGCTTGGTGTAGACATTGATAACCTGCTTGTATCACAGCCTGATAACGGTGAACAAGCACTCGAAATTGCAGATATGTTGGTTCGCTCTGGCGCAATTGATATGATTGTTGTCGATTCAGTCGCGGCACTTACCCCTAAAGCAGAAATTGAAGGTGAGATGGGTGACTCTCATATGGGCTTGCAAGCTCGTCTAATGAGTCAGGCACTTCGTAAAATTACTGGTAATGCTAAGCGCTCAAACTGTATGGTTATTTTCATTAACCAAATCCGTATGAAGATTGGTGTAATGTTTGGTAGCCCTGAGACCACAACTGGTGGTAACGCATTGAAGTTCTACGCTTCTGTACGTTTAGATATCCGTCGTATTGGCCAAGTAAAAGAAGGCGATGAAATCGTCGGCTCTGAAACTCGCGTTAAAGTTGTTAAAAACAAAATGGCGCCTCCTTTCAGAGAAGCTCTTTTCCAAATCCTATATGGTAAAGGCACAAACCAGCTGGGCGAACTTGTTGATTTAGCTGTACAGCAAGATATCGTACAAAAAGCAGGTGCTTGGTACTCTTATCAAGGTAATAAAATTGGTCAAGGTAAGAACAATGTTATTCGCCACTTTGAAGAGAACCCTCAAATGGCTGGAGAGATTGAACGTAATATCCGTGAACAACTGTTAACAACAGGCACGACTACTGATCAAGTTGAAAATGAAGAAGAAGCTGATCTTCTATTAGAATCTTAATTATTCATACGCTTTAAAACGCCCTTCGGGGCGTTTTTTACAAGGGAATCCTAATACCATGTTCAAAAGAACTGAAGAACAGACTCAACAACGAGCTTTGCTTACAGGTCAGCGTTTACGGTCTTATGCTTTTGCTTTATTGACTCGTCGAGATTATTCCAAAGCAGAGCTTATTGAAAAATTAACTCGTTATGCACAAAATCCTGAAGAGGTTCAACAACTTGTTGAGGAATTATCTGAAAAGAATTATCAAAGTGATCAACGTGTTGCTGAACAAATGCTTGCTAGCCAGATTCGCAAAGGCAAAGGACCAAAACGTATTAAGCAAGCTTTAAAAACAAAACAAATCGAAAATGATTTAATCGCAGAGGATATTCACAATATTGACTGGATAGAACAAGCGTATCAACTGAAAGTGAAAAAATTTGGCGAAGAAGTAGAAAAAGATCCAAAACTTAAAGCAAAACAGATTAGATTTTTACAATATAGAGGATTTGATTTAGATGTAATTATAAAAGCTGTCCAACGGAAAGTGGACTGAAAAAAATGGTGGCAGCCCCACTAGCAAAACTTCGGCACATCATAGATCTGCTACCGTTGCTACCTTCCGGTCCTGGCGGGGTTCACAGAGTACAATTGCGAAGCCACCAGCGGGGCTACCATTGCAAAACAGAGTATAGAGATTTTTAAAATAGTTGCAAGCCCTCTTCACCATTTTAAGCAAGTTTATGTTTCAATTGATTAATTCATCAGCAAAAACCTATAAGTTTCTATACATCACTCTCCTATATTCTTTCTTGTATCTTCTTTTGGATAAAATATGCTTGAAGATTGTAAACTATTCTTGCATTTATATTGTTTGCTGTTTTAATTGCATGGACCAATTAAAATCTTAGATAGTTAAGTGAATAGTTTACATATTCCTTTTTTAAGTTGGCTTTTACATAAAATTATGGACCTATACTCATGCGATTGATGAAGCATTCTTTATTATTTATTGCCTTAATGAGCACTACCTCTCTCTATGCCAACATTCCAATTGAGTCTCGTGGTTTAAGCCAAAGCGGTGGTAGTACAACTAACACTTCTTCTAATAATGATTCAGTACCTAGTAATTTAAACTGGGAATTAATGCAGAAAAACCAACAATTAGAGAATGATGTACGCACCTTACGTGGGCAATTAGAAGAGCAATCTAACGATATCGAACAATTGAAAAAAGATTTATCTAATCGCTATACCGATTTAGATCAGCGCTTAGAACTACTTAATCAGAAGGTCGATCCAGAAAGTGCACCATCAGATAATCCTGCGAATAGTGATACTCCAACTACCGCAAGCACAGAAGCCTCTACAGTAGATAACAAAGTAGTGAATGCTGCTCCAATAAGCACCTCTTCCACTACTCCGCCACCACAACCAGAAGCATCTCAGCCGCCCTCACAAAACCAATCAAACCCTGTAGAGCTTGAAAAGGCAGCTTACACTGTAGCTTTAGATGCCTATAAGCAAGGTGGAGCCAAAAAAGCGATTGCTCCAATGCAAAACTTTATCAAAAATCACCCGAATAGTGTTTATACGGGAAATGCTTATTTTTGGTTGGCTGAATTTAATTTAGCAACTGATCCAGTAAATTACAACGAGGCCAAAAAGAACTACAATGTAGTAGCAACTCGATATCCAAATTCGAGTAAAGCTCCTCGTGCTCTTTATCAACTCTATAGCATTGCTAAAGATGTCGATAAAAATACAGCTTCGGCAAATCAATATAAAACTAAAATTTTAAGTCAGTATCCAAAATCTGAAGAAGCCAAATTTTTTAATAAATAATAATTTTAAGCAAAAAAAAGACACTGCATATTGCAGTGTCTTTTTTTAATATATTTTCTTAGCGAACAATACCACGCTCTGATTTTTCAACGGAATCAATTAATAATTGAGCTTCTGGAACATTCGGAAGAATATCGCTTTTAATTTGTGCAACAGCTTGAACAGAAGTAAGCCCTGATTTAAAAATTAACTTATAAGCCTCTCTGAGGCCTTGAATTGTATTTTTAGACCAACCCTTTCTACGCATTCCTTCGATATTAATACCAAATGCATGGGCTGGGTTACCAGAAGCCATAACGTAAGCTGGTACATCCTTTAAAATTAATGATGCCCCACCCACCATACTGTAAGAATCGATTTTACAGAATTGATGAATGCCAGAATTACCGCCAATAATGGTGTGATCGCCTATGTGTACATGTCCAGCAACACCAACATTATTCGCAAAAATATTATGGTCACCAACAATACAATCATGTGCAATATGAGTATTAACCATCAATAGGTTATGACTTCCTATTTTAGTTAAAGCATTATCCTGCACAGTTCCTCTATGTAAACTGCAATGTTCACGAATTAAATTATGATCTCCAATCTCTAACCAAGTTTCTTCACCTTGATACTTCAAGTCTTGACAAACTTCACCAACACTTGCGAACTGGAAAATCTCATTATTTTGACCAATTTTGGTAAAACCACCCACCACTACATGTGAATGTAGCTTAGTACCCGCACCAATAGTCACATTTGGACCGATAACGCAATAAGGTCCTATCTGGACATCTGGAGCAATCACTGCAGATGGATCAATAATGGCCGTAGAATGAATTAAGTCGTGATTGCTCATGCCTGCTCTGTTTTTTGGTGTGAAATCATAATTTCAGCGGTTGTTGCTACAATACCATCCACGGTAGCCGTACAATTATATTTGTAGATACCGCGTTTTTGCATTACTAATTCAGATTTTAATACAAGTTGGTCACCAGCAACTACTTGTTTTTTAAATCTAACTCTTTCAGCACCAGCAAAGAGGAATAAAGAACCTGGTTTTGGCGTTTCGTTGTTCATAATAAATCCTAGAACACCTGAAACTTGAGCTAATGCTTCTACAATTAGAACACCAGGCATAATTGGATATTCTGGGAAATGCCCCTGTAGGAACTCTTCATTGATAGAAACATTTTTATAACCAACAATACTATTGTCAGTAACTTCAGTCACACGATCAACCAATAAGAATGGGTAACGATGCGGCAAATATTGACGAATCGTTTGAATCTGCATTGGTAATTCAGGGATGGCAAATTTAGGTGTAGTTGACTCGGTCATAATATTCTATTTACGCAAATTAAAGGTTGATTCAAGAGACTCTATTTGAGCTTGTATATGATCAAGTCGTTTAGTGATTTGGGTCAATGGCACATCTGCTAATTGTCGTAAGCGTACAATTGTCTTTTTCCAATGACTATTTTCAAACAATCCAATTCCTGAAGAGTAAGTACCAGCTTCAGAAATATTTTTTGTGACCATTGACATTCCAGTCAAAGTCACATTATCAGTAATAGAAAGGTGCCCTGACACACCACAAGCCCCTGCTAGAATACAGTTTTTGCCAATTTTAACACTACCAGCAATTCCACACTTAGCAGCGATAGCCGTATTTGAACCAATATGAACGTTATGCGCGATTTGCACAAGGTTATCAATAATTACCCCATCTTCCAAAATTGTGTTGTCAAGCGCACCTCGATCAATACTACAATTTGAACCAATGCGAACATCATTACCTACAATAACTGAACCCAATTGAGCAATGCGATGCCACTTTCCTTGATATGGTGCAAAGCCAAAGCCCTCACTACCAATTACAGTACTTGCGTGAACTCGCACACGATCAAATAATTTAGATCCACCAGTAATAGTGACATGGGCATCAATAAAACAATCTTTTCCAATTTCCACATTATCGTCCAGTCGAGTGTGAGACTGAATAATTGTGTTATCGCCGACAACGCAATTTTCGCCAATTACGACATAATGACCAATATATGCTGTTTCAGAAACGATCGCAGAAGGATGAATTTGAGCCGTACTTTCTATACCTACTGATGTAATTTTTTTATCAAAAACATGCGTAAGTATGGCAAAAGCTAAATAAGGATTATCAACAATTATAAAATTTTGTTTGTCAGTAAGCTGTTCTTTAATAAGGCTTGTAACAATGTACGCACCTGCACGGCTAGCCTTTGCTTGATCAATATACTTTTCGCCATTCACGAAAGCAATCTGATGAGTTTCCGCATTTTCTAAACTTGCTAAGTTTAGAAATTGAAGACTACCCGTACCTACTAACTCACCATTTACTAGGTGAGCTAGTTCATCTAAACGATAATGTTGCACTTTCATTAATTTATTTCATTGAATTAACCTTTTGTATCATTTTATCAGTTAAATCATACTTAGCGTCATAGGCAACAGTTGAATTTTTATTCAAAATGAAGTCAAGATTATTTTCTTTTCGTAATTGTTCAGCTGCTTGCTTCACACGAGTCTCAAAAGTTGAGTTCATTCCTTGCAAACTAGTTTGAACTTTAGACTGCAAACCTTGTTGAGTAGAATTAAATTCATTGAGTTTTGTTTGATATTGCGCTTGGAGCTTTTTAATATCATCTTCTTTCATTTTTTGCCCTTGAGTTTGGGCTTGACGTTGAAGACCTTCCAATTCTTTACCCAACTGCTCAAGACGAGTTGTGGTTGGCTTAACTGACTGATTTAAACTTGCGTTTTGTTGTTTCAAATAAGCACTGCTTTCAACAACTTTAGCAAGATCAATAACACCATAACCTGCAGCATTAGTCATAGCAGAAACTGTCAAACCTAGTCCTAACATTAATATATTTAATTTTTTCATTTAACTTTGTGTCCTTATTTCGTGTTTAGTCAAGTCGTACTTAGAAAGTACGACCGATTTCAAACTGGATCTCTTTAGTTTCATCACCAGGCTTATCATTTAGTGGGAATGCATAGCTAAGAGATAATGGTCCGATCATAGTAATCCATGTAAAACCAACACCTACGCTATAACGCATATTACCTAAGTCGAAGCCATAGTTATCTTCACAGTATTTTTTAGCATCTGCAATTTGCTGACCATTCATAATCATAGAATAAGAACCAACGTTACACTTGGTATCAAATACCTGACCGCCTTCAGCAAATAAAACTGGACGTACTTGACGAGTCCAATCTCCTTTGAAAGGTAACGGTAAAGCTAGCTCAGTACCAAATTGTACAAGAGCGTTACCACCTACGTCTTCTGGAGAAGAGTCATCTTTACCTTCTTCTTGTAAATTTACGCTTGAATATTTCGGACCCAAGGTGCTGTTATCATAACCACGGACAGAGCCGTAACCGCCAGCATAGAAGTTTTTATAGAATGGCAAATCATTACCATAGCCCAACTTACCATAGCCACGAAGTACAAAGCCTGTAGTACCAATAGGAAAGAATGCCTGAGCATCATAAGTTGCTTTTTGGTATTCAACATCACTACCCGGCAAACCAATTTCCAGACCTACACGATGTGACATACCTGAGGTTGGGAAAATTGGACGGTTTAATGTGTTGTATGACCACCCTAAATTCAGGTTATAAGTAAAGAACTCACCTTCAAAAGCATTATCATAAGTTCTTTCGCCACCTTCCTTACATTCAGTGCCAGTGATAACACCATCTTTATCTTTTATAGGAATTTGATTATCAATTGGGCAGTAGGTCTCTGTGCCTGTTGCTTTACCACCATTAGCCTTCAAGTAGTCACGGACATAAGTAGAAACAAAGGCACCTGTGGTTACTTTAGTATTATCAATACCAACTGAGGCACTTAAACTTTGATTTTCATCAATTGGATAACCAAAACTTAAACTACCACCGAAACTATCGGTAACATAGTTATTAACGTTATAGTCCTGATTAAGTT
This sequence comes from Acinetobacter sp. GN11, assembly GCF_054823985.1. NCBI lineage: Bacteria > Pseudomonadati > Pseudomonadota > Gammaproteobacteria > Moraxellales > Moraxellaceae > Acinetobacter > Acinetobacter sp. GN11. The sequence goes on from NZ_JRVL01000027.1 coordinate 13,316, forward strand.
TCGTTTTACGATAGTAAACGTTATAACCACGGCTTACACCATCAATTGTAAAGTAAGGATCAGTAACGCTTAAGTTATAGTAATCTTGAGTTTCAGAACGAGATAAATCGATCGCAACACGGTTACCTGTTCCCATAAAGTTAGTTTGACTCAAACCTGCTTGGAATGTGATACCACCACTTTGTGAGTAACCTACAGCTAATGTTGTAGTTCCCGAATGTTGCTCTTCAACATTTACGTTTAAATCCACCTGATCTGGTGAGTTTGGAATACGAGCTGGTTTAATATCAACAGTTTTGAAGAATCCTGTACGCTCTAAACGAACCTTAGATAAATCAATTTTTTCATTACTCGCTAAAGCGCCTTCCATTTGACGCATTTCACGACGTAATACTTCATCGGCAGTTTTACTGTTACCAGTAAAATTAATACGACGTACAGTAACTTGCTGACCTGGATTTACATAGTAATTTAAGTCAACGACACCTGTATCGTTATTAATTTGTGGAACAATATTTACATCTGCAAAGTAATAACCAGCATTACCATATTTACGCAATAATAATTGCTTAACAGCATTTACTTTTTCTTGCGAATAAGTATCGCCATCTTTATAGATTTTTAAAGCTTGTAACTCTTCAGGTTTATAAAGTGCATCACCTAAAAACTTGGTTTGTCCAAATTTAAATTGACTGCCTTCCTCTACAGCAACTTCAATAAAGATGTTCTTCTTATCTTCACTAATATTAAGCTGTGAGTTATTGATATGAAAATTGATATAACCCTTATTCAGATACATCGCACGCAAAGCTTCAAGGCTCGCTGCCATTTTCTCTCTAGCATAACGGTCATTACGAGTTACGATTGAAGCCCAACCGCTTTCTTTAACTGCAAAGGCTTGTTTAATTTCACTGTCTTTAAAAACAGTATTACCAATAATATTGATATTAAAAACTTTAGCGGCTGTACCTTCATTAAAGTTTAATTTAAGTTCAACACGGTTATTTGGACGAGCTATTGTATCAACAGATACATCAGCATCATAACGGCCTTGCTGAGTATATTGCTGCTCTAATTCAGTTTCAATTGTTTGTAAAGCTGACTTCTTAAAAACTTCACCTTCAGCAATACCCATTTTTTTAAGGCCTTGGTCTAAAGCCTCTTTAGGAATAAGTTTATTACCCTTAAATTCAAGTTTTGAAATAATTGGGCGTTCAACGACATTAAAAACTAAAGTATCGTTATCTCTTGATGCTTTAATATCGTCAAAAAGTCCAGTGGCATACAATATTCGAATTGCTTCTGCGATCATCGGTTCATTAACGCGATCGCCACTGTTGATTGGCAACATGGTAGAAACATTTGCAGGAGTAAGACGGACTAAGCCATCTACGCGAATATCTCGAACAACGAAATCATCAGCTGCATATGCTTGTTGTACCGCTGCCATAGCGCTAACAAGTGCCAAAGGCATTAAAAAATGTGTGTGCCGCATGCCAGTTTTTTCCAGTAAGTTATAAATCCATATACGTTTACAAACGCATAAAATCGTTAAATAAAGCCAAAAGCATCATACTACCGAGCAGTACCATACCAATTTTTAGACCAAACATTTGTATTTGTTCAGAAACAGGCTTCCCACGAATAGCTTCAATAATGTAATAAACCAGATGTCCACCATCCAGCATTGGAATTGGTAATAAATTTAAAATTCCAAGACTTACACTCATTAAAGCCATAAATGAGATAAAAGTCTGCCATCCCATTTCTGCACTTTGTCCCGCTACTTTTGCGATTGTAATTGGACCAGAAAGATTTTCTAAACCAATTAAACCTTTAACCATTTTTACTATTGAACTCAATATCATGCTAGAGATTTGACCAGTTTTATCTAGTGACATCTCGAAAGCTTGTATTGGAGTATATTGAATTGTTTGCTTATATTCGTCAGGAATTGTAATTTTTCCCGCATCACTTTTCACACCCAAGACACCACTCACTTGCCCCATGTTATCTTTTTTTCCTTGAGGCATGACTTGCAAATGGACTAATTGACTATTACGCAATACATCAATATTAAGTAATTTTTCTGGAGAATGTTGTACGACCTCGACAACATCAAACCAGTCTTTCATTATTTGACCGTTAATTAAAACAATACGATCACCTACTTTCATTCCTTGACGAATTGCAGCTCCATCTTGAGTCAACTCAGTAACAACAGCTGGAATAACAGGACGGTATGGTAAAAAACCTAACACATCTAAAGCTGATTCATTTTGATTTTTTAAGAAATCTTTAATCGGTAAAACAATATTTTTTTCAGTACCTGCACGATCTATATCAACATTTACACTACCAGTCTCACCTACACGGTCAATCAAAGCAAAGTTAAGCTTTTCCCAAGTTTGTGTTTCTTTCCCATCAACAGCAATAATCTTGTCACCAACTTGCATTTGTGCAGTTGCTGCTGGTGAGTTCGGTATGACTTTACCAACTCTAGTGTTCAGTTGTTCTTGTGCGGGTAAGAATAAGATCCAGAAAAGCAAGACAGCAAAAATCAGGTTAATTAAAGGACCAGCTGCAACAATTGCTATACGTTTCCATGGTTTTTGGCGGTTAAATGCATAAGGTAAATCCTGTTCTGCAACATTACCTTCACGCTCATCGAGCATTTTTACATAGCCGCCTAATGGTAAAGCTGAAAGTTGATATTTGATGCCAGATTTTTTTGATGTCCACTTGAGTAATGTAGGTCCAAAACCAATGGAATACACTAAAACTTTAACACCTAGTCTTCGTGCCACCCAATAATGACCGAACTCATGGATTGCAATTAAAGGACCAAGTAAAAGAGCCGCTGCTGCAATCATAAATAATGCACTCATTTCAGCCTCCTATACTTGATATATATTGCTGCGCTACATGTCGTGCTATTTCATCTTTAGCTAAAATGCACTCAATATTTTCAGCAACTGAATTTTCCAATTTTTGCAAAGTATGCTCTACCACTTGTGGGATATTTGTAAATCCAATTTGTTCCTTTAAAAATGCATCAACAGCAACTTCATTTGCAGCATTTAAAATAGTAGGTGCCAAACCTCCCGCACGCATTGCTTGACGAGCCAAATCAAGTGCCGGGAATTTTTGAATATCTGGTGCTTGAAAATTAAGCTGAGAATATTCAAATAAATTTAAAGCAGGAACACTCGTCTGTAAACGCTCAGGCCATGCTAAAGCGTGTGCAATTGGCGTACACATATCTGGATTACCCATTTGTGCCAATGTTGAACCATCCACATATTGCACCATAGAATGAATAATACTTTGTGGGTGAACAACAACTGTAACAAAATGTTCAGATATTGAAAACAAATGGCATGCTTCAATTAACTCTAATCCTTTGTTCATCAAAGTAGCAGAGTCAACTGAAATTTTCTGTCCCATAGACCAATTGGGATGTTTACAAGCTTGCTGCGGAGTAACTTCTTTTAATTGCTCTAAGGAATGGTTTAAAAAGGGACCGCCAGAGGCTGTTAATAAAATTCTAGATACGCCCTGCTGTGGTTGCCCATTTCTTTCAGCTTCTAAATAATTATGAGGTAATGACTGAAAAATAGCGTTGTGTTCGGAGTCTACCGGCAATAACAATGCCTGATGATCACGTGCTGCTTGCATCATGATTTCACCAGACATAACCAAAGCTTCTTTATTCGCTAATAAAACGCGTTTACCAGCTTTCACAGCCGCCAGAGTGGGCAACAAACCTGCAGCGCCAACAATTGCAGCCATAACAACATCAACATCTGGATGTGAGGCAATAGTTACCAGACCTTGCTGATCAACCAAAATTTCAATATTTTGTAATTTATTATATGCAAGTAGAGTTGTTAATTCGGCAACTTTTTGCTCAGGAACAACCACAACTTTTGGTTGGAACTGTTTACAAATTTCAACCAACTCAGAAATTCGGCTATGAGCTGAAACTGCAAACACTGAATACTTGTCAGGGTGTTGATTTAAAATTTTTAAGGTACTTTGACCAATGGAACCGGTTACACCTAATATGCAAACAGATTGTGTCATCTATAAATCTACACCAATAAGTTTTAATATATACATTCCCGTTGCAAAGATCGGGGCTGCAGCAAGTAAAGAATCAATACGATCTAACACACCACCATGACCAGGTAGAACACGTCCAGAATCTTTAATACCTGCACGACGTTTAATCATTGATTCAAATAAGTCACCCAAAACTGAACCAAACACTGTAATTAAAGACAATATGAGAAACAGAATTTGCTGAATTAAAGTTAAATTTAGATAATGATATTGCACAACTACCATTATTATTACAGTCGTAATAATACCACCATACAAACCTTCTACTGATTTATTAGGGCTTACAGTTGGAGCTAGCTTTCTTTTTCCAAATTTGCGACCAACAAAGTAAGCACCACTGTCCGCGCCCCATACGAGCAAGAACAGATACATTAACCACCATGGTGAGCTTTGCCATACTACAAAAATTGACGTTACCGCAGCGCAGACTAAAATTATGCCAATTACATATAAAGTAGCATTATACCAGCCATCAAATTCAGGAAATGACTTGACCCAATATACACTGACAATCCAAGTCAAAATTGAAGCAGACCACAAAAGTAATGCGATATCGTGGAAAAATAAGGCGACACCTGAAACAAATGCAACAAGCAGACCGTAGCACCAAGCTTTAGGTTTTACAGCATTTGCAGTTTCGCGAGGCATTAACTTATACCACTCATACCCCGCAACCCCTGCTGCAACAATCATAAGAACCAACATTGGATAATGTGATTGCGTAGCAAACATACAGCCTAAAACAACTGCAACAAGTACCAATGCGGTAACAATCCGCTCTAACATTATAAATTCTCTATTTTATCTTGCTGAATTTGTTCAGATGTTTTACCAAAACGACGTTCACGCCCTGAAAAAACATTCAATGCATGATCGAACTCTTGTACTGTAAATTCTGGCCATAAAGCTTCAGTAAAATACAGTTCCGCATAAGCTGCTTGCCATAACAAGAAATTAGATATGCGATAATCTCCGCCTGTACGGATTAACAAGTCCACAGCTGGCAGATCGTTTAGACTGACATATTTTTCGAACAAATCAACATTTATTTGATCAGCACTAAATTCACCACGGGAAACGGCCTTTGCAACCTGTTTTGCTGCATTAGCAATGTCCCACATTCCACCATAGCTTATTGCAATAGTGAGAGTCATAGTGTCATGGTGTGCTGTTTGTTGCTCTGCATCTTCCATTAAGGCAACTAAGTGTGAGGATAATCGGGAGCGATCACCAATAAAACGCAAAGCAATATTAAATTTCTTCATCCGAGGTATTTGCTCATGAATACTTTCTTCCAGAAGTCTCATAAGCAGATCGACTTCATACTGCGGTCGATTCCAATTTTCACTTGAGAATGCAAAAACAGTTAGAGCACGAATACCAGTTTTTTTACAATGTTCAACGATAGGATCAAGAACACTTTTACCTTCCCGATGCCCATCACCTTTTTGCATTTGATTTTTTTTTGCAAAGCGATTGTTGCCATCCATAATGATGGCAACATGCTTGGGAAGATGATACTCTTCAGAATCGGCCATAAAATTAGACCTTCATCAATTCTGCTTCTTTCGCTGCAAGACGCTTGTCAACTTCTGCAACATATTTGTCAGTGATTTTCTGAATATCATCACCTGCACGGCGCTCATCATCTTCAGAAATTTCTTTTTCTTTGAGCAATGATTTGATATCACCTAATACATCACGACGAATATTACGGATCGCAACTTTTGCATTTTCTGCTTCATTACGCGCAACTTTTTGCATATCACGACGTGTTTCTTCAGTTAATGCCGGTAAAGGTACACGAATAGCATCTGCTGTAATTGGGTTTAAACCAAGATCACTTTCACGGATTGCCTTATCAATAGCTGAAACCATTGTACGCTCAAATGGCTGAACAATAAGTGTACGAGAGTCTTCGATACCCACGTTTGCTACTTGATTTAATGGCACATCAGAACCGTAGTAAGGAACCATCACACCATTTAAGATTGATGGGTGTGCACGGCCAGTACGAACTTTAGCAAACCCGAGTTCCAAAGACTCTAGAGTTTTCAACATACGCTGTTCGCTGTCTTTTTTCAGATCGTTAATCATATGATCTACCTTACTTATTTATTCAAAGATATATTTAACAAATTTAATTTAGCGCTAGTATAAAGAGCTTTTGGTAACACGTACATTATTTAGTAACGCGCGTTCCTTCTTTTTCACCCATTACTACTGACAATAACGCACCTGATTTATTCATATCAAAAACTTGCAATGGCACATTATGGTCACGACACAAGCAAATAGCAGTCAAATCCATAACACCAAGTTTTTCATCTAATACCTGATCAAAAGTTAAATGATCGTATTTAACAGCATCTTCAAATTTACTTGGATCCTTATTATAAACGCCGTCTACCTTGGTCGCTTTTAAAATCAAATTCGCTTCGATTTCAATTCCGCGTAAACATGCTGCTGTATCTGTTGTGAAGAATGGATTTCCTGTACCCGCAACGAAAACACAAACCTCACCTTGACTCAAATGACGAATCGCATCACGACTTGAATAAGACTCTACCACTGTACCAATTGGCAATGCAGACATAAGACGAGTTCTGATGTTACGACGAACTAAAGCATCACGCATAGCTAAGCCATTCATCACAGTTGCAAGCATACCCATTTGATCGCCTGTTACACGGCCAACTAGACCATCTTTTTGCAACTGACTACCACGGTACAAATTACCGCCACCCACAACGATACCCACTTGCACACCCAAACCAACCAAGTGTGCAATTGAAAGTGACATATGATCTAAAACTTGGGCATCAATACCCATATCTTTATTACCTGACAATGCCTCACCAGATAATTTTAATAGAATACGTGAATAACGAGGGCTAATTGTTTCCGCCATGACTTTGCTCCAAAACCTCTTAAACTGAATGCTCTTTAAATATATTTCGATTAAACCGATTTAATTTTAATTAACTTTGCAAATAAATCGTATTCATCCGCATCGGTAATTTCGACTTCCAACATATCGCCCGGTTGAATAGTGTTCTTATCGATATCTTCTACAAACACATTACCGTCAATTTCCGGAGCATCAGCATAAGAACGTGCAACGGCAACAGGATATTCATCTTCTAAACTATCGACCAAAACAGTCATCGTTTGACCAATACGCTTTTGCAATCTGGCAGCAGAAATTTCTTGCTGGACTTGCATAAAGCGCTCGTAACGCTCTTGTTTAATTTCTTCTGGCACATGATCTGGCAAATCATTTGCCGTTGCACCTTCTACTGGTGAATAGGTAAAACAACCCACACGATCAAGTTGAGCTTCTACGAGCCAATCAAGTAACAGCTGGAAGTCTTCTTCAGTTTCACCAGGGAAACCGACCACGAAAGTAGAGCGGATCACAAGATCAGGACATTTTTCACGCCACAACTTAATTTTTTCTAGTGTATTTTCACTGTGAGCCGGACGCTTCATTAATTTAAGAATACGTGGGCTTGCGTGTTGGAATGGAATATCTAGATATGGCAGGATTTTACCTTGAGCCATTAAATCGATAACTGCATCAACATGTGGATATGGGTATACATAGTGTAAACGCACCCAGATGCCCAATTGGCCTAGTGCTTCACACATGTCAAAGAATTTTGTCTTAACAGGCTGACCATTCCAGAAGTCAAGTTTGTACTTGGTATCTACACCATAAGCTGATGTATCTTGAGAAATAACCAAGATTTCTTTAACACCGGCTCTTTTAAGAGCAGCAGCTTCTTCTAATACACTACCAACTGGACGAGAAACCAAGTCACCACGCATGCTTGGGATAATACAGAAGGTACAACGATGGTTACATCCTTCAGATATTTTTAAATAGGCATAATGCTTTGGTGTTAAGCGAATTCCCTGTTCAGGAACCAAATCAATAAACGGATTATGCTTAGGTGGTGCTGGTACATATTCATGTACAGCTTCCATTACATCTTGGTAAGCTGCTGCACCAGTAACCTTTAAAACGTTTGGATGCATTTGACGAATTTTATCTTCATCTTTACCTAAGCATCCAGTAACGATCACTCGACCATTTTCACTCATGGCCTCGCCAATTGCATCTAGCGACTCTTGTACCGCAGATTCAATAAAACCACAGGTATTAACAACGACTAAATCAGCACCATCATAATCTGATGCAACTTGATAACCTTCAGTCTTTAACTGAGTTAAAATTCGTTCAGAATCTACCAATGCCTTAGGACAACCTAAAGAAACAAAACCGACTTTGGGGGTCTTCATGAATCTGCGCTCCACTTGAATGCGCGTATTGTATGTCTTTTCTTGCCTCAAGCATAGGTGGAAAGGCTACTCTTTGTGTAATGCACCAAAATACAACCAACATTTGCACCAAAACTCACCTTTGCACCAATTTAGATCATGTTATTATCTAAACTTGAGCTATCCGTTTTGATCAAAAGATATAAAGAACGATTTCAGCGCGTTTTTAAGTACCTTAAAACTTTAAAATAACCCATAAACAAAGTTGGCGTATATTTTGCATCGTTCATGTTCTATAACGGTGAAAATCCGATAACCAATGAAGATGCCATTGCGCTATTTTAAGACAGGAACGATTCGCTAATGGATCAACACAACCCTATCGACTATCGCCTATTGGTAGACAACTTAACTACTGCGATTTTATTAATCGACAGTAACTTGAATATTTTTTATTTAAATTCTGCCTGCGAAGCACTATTTGATATTAGTTTGCTTCGTGCTTCAGGACAGCCTGTTCTAAATTTACTTCATGCCCCTGATGATACTTTTAATACGCATGAAGCTTTATTAAACACCATAAAAACTGGACAACATTATACGCGTCGAGAAGCTATCATTAATGTTAACTTTAAAGACCTTCATGTGGATTACACTGTTTCTCAATTAAATGCAGGTAAAAGCTACCATCCATTATTATTGATCGAACTCAATCCAATCGATCGCATGTTAAAGATTTCAAAAGAAGAAAATCTAGTTCAACAACATCAAGTCGCTAGGCAGCTCGTACGTGGCGTTGCACATGAAATTAAAAACCCACTTGCAGGTATTCGGGGAGCAACCCAATTACTTGCCCGTAGTTTAAATGATGAGACTTATGCTGAATTCACCGATGTCATCATTAATGAAGTAGATCGTTTAACTAATTTGGCTGACACCATGTTAGGTTCCAGACAACTGCCAAGTTATGAAAATGTGAACGTACACGAACCTTTAGAACGAGTACGCTCTCTTATTGCAAACCAGACAAAGAAGAAAATTAAAATTATACGTGACTATGATTTGTCTTTACCCGATGTGAATGCCGATCGCGATCAGTTAATACAGGTCATGCTCAACATTAGTGTAAATGCAATTCAAGCCATAACAGAGAACAAAACATTCTTTATCGATCAGGAACCAGAGCTAATTCTACGTACCCGCATTCAACGACTGGTCACAATTAATGGTGTGCTGAATCGATCTACCGTGCGGGTCGATATTGAGGACAATGGACCAGGTATACCTGAGAGTATTTTAGAGTCCGTATTCTATCCATTGGTTACTGGACGAGCAAAAGGTACTGGGCTTGGCCTGAGTATTGCACAGAATATTATGCATCAACATAACGGAATGATTGAATGCCAATCTGTTCCTGGAAAAACTATTTTTAGCTTATATTTACCTTGGGAGTCAGACCGTGTCGCGAAATAAAATATGGGTTATTGATGATGATCGCGCCATGCGATGGGTATTGGAAAAGACCTTTAAAGAAGAAGGTTTTGACGTTACTAATTTTGAAGAAGCTCAAACTGCGCTTGAACGTTTGCATCATGATGCTCCCGATGTCATCTTAACTGACATTCGAATGCCTGGAATTGATGGTTTAACTTTTTTATCTAAAGTCAAAAACTCTCATCCCGATTTACCTGTCATTATTATGACAGCACATTCTGACTTAGAGTCTGCTGTTTCAAGCTATCAAACAGGTGCATTTGAATATTTACCAAAACCTTTTGATATTGATGAAGCTTTAGCCTTGGTCAATCGTGCAATCCTGCATATCAACAAGCTACAACAACAAGAAGCCACAAAAACAGCTTCGCCTCTTCAATCAACAGAAATTATTGGTGAATCTCCAGCAATGCAGGAGGTTTTCCGTGCTATTGGTCGTTTATCTCAGTCTCATATTACCGTTTTAATTAATGGTGAATCTGGCACAGGTAAAGAATTAGTCGCGCATGCCTTACACAAGCATTCTCCACGCCGCGCTAAGCCTTTTATTGCTTTAAATATGGCAGCTATTCCAAAAGACTTGATTGAAACCGAGTTATTTGGTCATGAAAAAGGCGCATTTACAGGTGCAACTACCCAACATCAGGGCCGCTTTGAACAAGCAAATGGTGGAACACTATTCCTTGATGAAATTGGCGATATGCCATTTGAAACACAGACTCGACTACTTCGCGTGCTCGCTGACGGTGAATTTTATCGTGTAGGCGGTCATATTCCAGTTAAAGTTGATGTTCGAATTGTGGCAGCAACGCATCAGGATTTAGAAAAACTGGTAAATGAAGGTCGCTTCCGTGAGGACTTATATCACCGCTTAAATGTAATTCGTATTCACATTCCTAAACTTGCTCATCGTAGTGAAGATATACCAATGCTGGCTCAGCATTTTCTTGCGCGTGCTGGTAAAGAACTTGGCGTGAGTCCAAAAATCTTACGTACCGAGACAACAGACTATATGCAACAGTTACCATGGCCCGGCAACGTTCGACAACTTGAGAACACGTGTCGCTGGTTAACTGTCATGATCACTGGACGTGAAGTTTATCCAGAAGATTTACCTTCTGAACTTAAACAAGTTCCATTGCAAAAGAATAGTGATTCTGGACAACCTGCTCCTTTATTTGAACGTATTTCTTTACACCATTGGGATGAATTACTAAATCAATGGGCAATTCAAAAACTTAAAAATGGTGAAATGAAAATTTTGGATATTGCTACACCAATGTTTGAACGCACCTTAATTAACGCTGCGTTACAACAAACGCGTGGCCGAAAACGTCACGCAGCAGAATTACTGGGTTGGGGTCGCAATACTTTAACTCGCAAATTAAAAGAACTTGGAATGGAATCTGCTGACGATGATGAAGAAGATGAACACAAGGTTACTCAAACCGAAGCCTAAAAAGCTGATTCCTTAAATTAAAAGCGGCCAAGACATTCTTAGCCGCTTTATTTTTTATTAAATTTAAAAATGAACATCAGGTTACATCATTAAATTTTCTAAAAACCCACTCTAAGCTTATATTTTCTATTCATTTATTTTTTAAAATATCTATTTACTGTTCAGCAGATGACCTAAAAAAATAGTGATGACCATCCTTAAAGATAGTTTTGCTATACTAAACAAGCAAAGTTAACCGTTGTTATGAAATTTTATGCATGATTCAGTCCTTGAGTCACATCATTCAGTATGTGAAAAACCCCAAACACGCAGAGGTATAGAACGTCGCTTAGCTCTATTGCTAAGTGCGACCGAGCTGTTTCTGGATAAAGGATATGATGCCGTTTCTCTTGATGACATTGTTAATCATGCTGGTGGTTCAAAAGCGTCTATCTATAAATATTTCGGCAATAAAGATGGCTTATTTACCGCAATTTGCGATTATCGCCGTGAAATGTTCTTTAAAGATATTTCCATGCCCTTTCAACCATCCCAAATATCGTTACGCAACTATTTAATTCAAACACTCATTCGCTTTTATAATCATATTATTCAACCCGAACATATCGCTTTTTTACGTTTGATTATTGAACAAACACAATGCAATGCAACTTTGAGCAAATATCTATATGAAAAATGCGCTCAAAATATACAAAACACAATTGCTCAGGCACTGCTAATTTCCCATCAGGCTGAAGAAATTCTTTGCACATCTCCAGATCATTCTTCGTTAATGTATTTTGGAATTTTACGTGATATAGAATGGCGTGTAATTATGGGGATGCCTTTACCAACTGATGAGAAAGAAGTAATTGATTATATTAACTATTGTGTTGATATTTTCTTAAGAGGCCATCATAAAGTCTAATTCTTTTGCATTTTAAAATGCTTATAGTATAGTAGACTTCTTTTTTTCCACATCCACCCAGCCAACAACAGATAATTGTTGTATTTCATAACAATTATTATGGAGTAGCTACATGGCTCTAAGACATTTCCTGACTTTACGTGATCTATCCACTCTAGAACTTAATCGCATTTTAGAACGCGCAAGCGAACTTAAAAAAATGCAGCATGACAATAAGGTATATCAACCTTTTGTTGGTAAAGTATTGGGAATGATTTTTGAGAAATCAAGCACGCGTACACGTATCTCTTTTGAAGCAGGCATTAACCAATTTGGTGGTAGCGCGATTTTCTTATCGCCTCGCGACACACAATTAGGCCGTGGCGAACCAATTGAAGACTCAGCACGTGTAATCTCAAGTATGCTTGATATTGTGATGATTCGTACTTTCGGTCATGACATTGTTGAACGTTTTGCATCGTATTCAAAAGTTCCTGTGATTAACGGTTTGACAGATGACCATCATCCTTGCCAGTTACTTGCAGATTTACAGACTTATATTGAACACCGCGGTAGCATTAAAGGTAAAACTGTTGCTTGGATTGGTGATGGCAACAACATGTGTAATTCATATATTGAAGCTGCACACATGATGGGCTTTAAACTCAAAATTGCATCACCAAAAGGATATGAGCCTAAACCTGAATTTTTAGCAGAGTTTGGTCATTGTGTTGAAGTTTTTGACAATGCCGAAGATGCTGCTGTAAATGCAGATCTCATTGTGACAGATGTATGGGCAAGCATGGGACAAGAAGAAGAACAGAAGCTTCGTGAAAAAGCCTTTGCTCCTTTTCAAGTCAATGAAAAATTAATGGGACTTGCTCATCCTGAATGTTTATTCATGCACTGTTTACCTGCCCATCGCGGCGAAGAAATTTCTGAAACCATGCTGGACCATAAAAATGCTGTGGTCTGGGATGAAGCGGAAAACCGTTTACATGCACAAAAAGCTTTGATGGAATTCTTATTAAATGAACATCTAAAGTAAGCTTAATTTCTTTCTAAAAAACAGCACTTTTATCGTGCTGTTTTTTTATTTTTTTAAATGACTTCTTTTGTTTACTATAATTTTTTTAGTATTCTTGTTTAGGCTGATGAATATATAAGCTAGCTGTATTTTATCTCTCAGATATAATCGTGTATAACATTCAACACAATAAGCCAAACTTACTCTTGCCGAGTACGATCATGACCACTCTTGAACAATCATTAGCTCAAATCCCTACTTTTTCCGTTATTCATGAGCACTTATTTAGTTCGGCTCAACCCTCAATCGAACAACTAAAACTGATTAAAGAATATGGTTGCAGTATAGTCATTAACCTCGCTGTAAGTAATGCACCAAACCATATTGAAAATGAAGATCGTATTTGTTTAGACCTCGGTTTAAATTATATCCATATTCCAATTGACTGGGAGACTCCATCTGCCGAGCAATGTTTATTGGTACTCGATCTCATTGATCATTTAGTTCAGAATGAAATCGTCTGGATTCACTGCACTAAAAACGATAGTACTAGTTGTCTCATGTATGTCTATAGACAGTTTTATATGAATATGGACATGCCTACTTCTCAAGATTTACTCCACGAGATTTGGGAACCCAATGAAACTTGGACAGGGCTTATTCATAGTATTACCTTACAGCTAAAAGGCCGTAAGGCAACTCTTGAGCTTCAGCAGTCTTTACAACAAGCCGATCACTTGGTGTGATGAGAAACTAGAACAGTTGCTGTAGCTAAAATTCCTTCTTGACGACCGGTAAACCCAAGTTTTTCGGTTGTCGTTGCTTTAATACTGATTTGATTAATATCTACATTTAAAACATCAGCGATGCTTTGTCGCATTTCTAAATTATGCTTAGCTAATTTGGGACGCTCACAAGCCACCGTAATATCAGCATTATTTAACTGATAACCACGGTCTAAAATTAATTGGTAAACATGCTTTAACAATACTCGGCTGTCCGCACCCTTAAATTCTGGGTCCGTGTCAGGAAAATGTTGTCCAATATCTCCGAGTGCCAAAGTACCTAACAAAGCATCGCATAGGGCATGGAGCACCACATCACCATCAGAGTGTGCTTTCAAGCCATGTGTATGTGGAATTTGAATACCAGCCAATGTAACGAAGTCCCCCGCTTCAAAAGCATGCACATCCATTCCTTGTCCAATGCGAATTTGAGCAACCATATAACTATTACCTCCCATAAAAACTTAAGAAATCTTGTATTCAGCCTTTCTGTTTCGCTATAGTACACCTAGCAACGTAGACTGAAAGTATAAGCGATCATGCTGTCTAATACTGATATGAATCAATTGAAAAGATTAAGTTTTGCCGTGGCACTGAGTTGTTTATGTTCATCTCTTGTCTTTGCAGAATCAACTGACTGCTCTAATTCTGGAGCTGAGCTTAAAATCTGCTCAAAAACATTTAGTGAATCGAGAAAGGAACTCAATAATAAATATCTTTCTGCATATTTAGTTACTGATGCTCCCTTACAGCTTTTACAGGATACACAAAAGTTATGGTCTAAACATACTCAGCAATGCAAGAGTAATACATGTATTCAACAACAGTTTGATTTACGTACTGACGACCTAAATTTTTATGCATCACTTAAGCAAACGCTGACCCAACATTATCTTAAGTTTGAAGATGGACACCTAGCAGCACAGCCTGTTCACATTCAGGTCCATCAGCTCGCAAAGGATAAAATTAAGATTGAAGGAATAGCATACCGCAATCCAAATAACCGCAAAGAAACTCAAACGATTTCTTTAATGGCCTATAGTTCGCCTGAACAAAAAAGTGAAATTTTAGATAATGAACATAACTGCAAATATCAGTTTAATTTTCAAAAAGCTTTACTTAATGTGAAAACCCAACAAAAAGGCTGTGAGCGGTTTAGCGGAATCTACCGATTATATGATTAGTACGTAAAATAAAAGCCAGTGTTTGAACACTGGCTTTTTACTTTCTAGGCCGGATATTTTTGAGCAATATCCTGACCGACTAAAACAGCAGTAGCCGCTGATAAAGTCCACCCTAAGTGCCCATGTCCTGTATTGTAGAAAATACGAGGTTGTTTAGACTGCTTCACCACAGGCAGCATATTAGGCATCATAGGTCTTAAACCAGCCCAAGGCACCACGTGCTCCGTTGAAATATCAAAGTTACGGTTTACCCAATTCACCAGTGGTTGAATACGATCAGCCCGTATATCGCGGTTGTAACCATTAAATTCAGCAGTTCCCGCCACGCGCAACCGATCCTTACCTAAACGAGAAGTCACAATTTTAGCACTCTCGTCTAGTAAGCTGACCCACGGTGCATTCTTTACACTTTGCTCATCTTTTAATTGCACAGTAATTGAATAACCTTTTACTGGGTAGACATTTACTCGCTCTCCAATCATATCGGCGAGCTGATAACTTCCTACACCACCGCAAACTACCAGCACATCACCTTCAATCTGGATGCTATCGGATTCACCAAGATAAGGATGCTCTGCACTTGGCTGACAACTTACGATCACTTTGTCTGGATGACACTTAATATCTGTGACTTCCAGACCGAATTTATACTCAACGCCGTATTGTTTAGTCTTTTCAGCCAAAGAGGTTGAATATTTATGAATATCCCCCGTTGCATCACTTGGTGTGTAATAACCACCAAAATATTCACCTGTTAATGATGGTTCTATGGTTTTCATCTCATCAGGTGAAACTGAATAGCGCTCCAATTTGCCTTTATTCAAGACATTGTTTACTTGTTTAGCAATCTCATAGTCAGCCTTACTATGATACATATGGAGAATTCCACGTTTCTCCAAATCAAACTCGAGTTGCTCTTTTTCAGCAACCTCAAATAAACGCTTACGAGCAAGTAATGCCAATCGGACCGTCTCGATCGTATTCGCTTCATAGTGTTTAATATGGGATAAGAACTCAACTAGCCAGCTATACTTATGCAAACTAAATGAAGGGTTCAGCAGTAGCGGTGCATCTTTTTGTCTCATCCACTTAAAGCCTTTAACTACAGTAGCTTTTTGGTTCCATACTTCAGCATTACAAGCCGATAATTGCCCTCCATTGGCGAATGATGTTTCCATTGCAGGATATAGATGTCGATCAATCACTGTGACTTGATAACCCAGTTGCGACAATTCATAGGCAGACGTAACCCCTGTGATTCCCGCACCTATCACAATAACATGTGGCATAACAGACTCCTCAGAAATGCAAAACATTTCATCAGTACAGCCCATCTGTCATTGGTACCTGAGAGTTTCGACCCGAACGTTACCTTTTAACGTTTAGATCTTCCCCTTCGGTGAGTTTATAATTTATAAGTTATTATTTTCAATTCTTATAAATCTAAGCTTCTCTCCAGATTTTTTAATTATTACAGTCCTTCTGCCTGAGAGTTTCCGGGCTTGTTGCTCCTTCGGCGGGTTCTTTCGAACCTCTCTCCCGCAATAATTTTGTATTTATATAAGCAATGTATCTGCCACTTTAAAAAAAACGCATTCTTTTCTTGTAAACTTTTGTACTAGTAATTATCAAGTTATAAAGCATTAATTTAATTATAAAAATAAAAAAGGTGAATCTTTACAAATTCACCTTTTGTGTTTAATTAGAGTTTTCCATTGAGCACTGGGTCTGAAACTGTACCCTTCCATTGCTCACGCAAGGTTGGTAAATAAAATTTCTCACCAATAGTGACCAATTCTGCATCAATCAATGCGTGAACTTCGTGCATAAAAATATAATCAAGTGCAACCAAAGAAAGTTCATGATTTTTTTGGGCAGTTTTTTTGCGTTTCACTTGAGCTTGTTTCACTAACTCATTCGCAAAGTTTTTATCTTTATAAGCCGTAATTGCATTTAAACGGAGTTCAATAACACCCCATCCAGCCAATAGCTTTTTAAAAACATCAAAATCTTCTGAAGTTGATTCCCATGTGACATTTTCTAGATCATTATCATCAGGTAAAACTGGCAATAACAGGTCACCTGTACTTGGGAAAATCTTTTTAAGATTTAACAGAAACTTAACAGGCTGATCACCGGGATAATCATTAAATTGCACATGTTGTTGAGTATCTGTCAAATAAATAGAGAGCATTCAAAAATCCTTAGCTAAGCTTCTGTTTTCAACTACTTTATCTTGAATTTTGCAAAATAAATGCAAAACAAAAACAATGTAAAAACAGGACAAGGTGGGCATTTTAACAATTATGACAGCTTATTCAACGCTAATTCGCCATTAATTAGTGAAACTTCCACCCTCTTGATAAAAAGCTCTCCGAAAAGAGCTCTTTGTTGATACAGGTTCAATTCTTGTTACTGCTAAAAGCCGAGCAACCACTAGTCATCAAAAGGTTTTCTTATACTTTAGTTGATACAACTAATAAGACTTTTTGAATAAAGTTGTTCGCTTTACTTCTAAACTAAATTTAAGAAATGAACTCTTCTGTCGTTTTTAACTTAGCAAAAGCATTACTTAAAATTTGGTTATGATGGTCAATTGTTTGCTGAGCATTTAAAGCTACTGAATCAGTTGTTGTATGTGCATCTGAAATTAATATCAATTTATATCCGTACTCTGAAGCAGCCCTAACAGTAGTATCAATACAATACTCAGTTTTCATCCCAGTAATGATGATTTCATCAACATCAAGTTTCTCTAATACTTCTTTTAAAGCAGTATTTTTAAAGCTACTCGGGTACATTTTTTCAATAACTGTATCGGCATTTGGATTAACGGATAACTCTTTAATAATTTGAGTATTCGGTCCATTTGGATCTAAAGGTGTGTCTTTCTCACCGACATGCCGAATAAAGATAATCGGTGTCTCATTCAAGCGGCAATATTCAATAAGGCTAAAAATATTTGAAAGTACGAGTTGAGCATTATGCGGCTTAAACTGGGCGCTAAATAGGCCATTTTGCATATCAATGACGAGTAAAGCCGATTTTGAGTTACTACTGAATTTTCCCATAATCTTTCTCTGTAAAACCAATAATGAGCAGAGAAAAATTAACCCAGCCATTATTGGCTGGGTTTGGTTATCTTATTAAGTCACTTTAATAAAAATCACACACAGCCTTCTTTAGAAGTCGTGGTGGTGGTGATTTTATTCAATAAACAGTTCATTTGTTTTAACTGCCCAAAATTAAAGCGTAAACAACCATACCATAGCTTTTTCATAAAAAACAAAGCTTATTAAGTTTTTATTGTATGAAATACCTTTTTAAGCACACCTAGTTCTTAAAGAAATAATTCATTATAAAAAGCTAATTTATTTAACTGAAAGTAAGTATTCATAGGCTGTTTTTTCATTACTCTCTAATTTAATGACTGCATCAGTTTCATCATTCAAAGTAAGGTTAAATACCTTCTCACCATCATAAGAAATTTGATGGCCCATACGGAATTCTGAATCAATTGACTCAAGAATAATAAAATTCCCTTCGATATTCGAAGCAATATAGTAAGTATTGTTCCGATGAACATATCTAATTGTGTACATCACTATTTAAATTCCATCTAAAAAAATTATGTTTTTTCTTAAATAATAAAAAAGCTTACTTCCTCTTCTCAAGCAGAAATGAAGCTAGCGAAAAAAGATCCGCCCTTCTTTTGATTTCTAGCACTAATCGTTCAGCGCCAAACTAATATATAAATATTACAGAAATACTTAACAATAAAAAACCCCGCCATTAGTCGATACTTAGTCGGGTTTCTTATACCGTCATATGTCTGAGAGAACTAACTCTCACATGGGCTTACTGCTATTTAAATTAATCTTTACACTTAACTTTCAAAACGGCTGCTTTGGTATTCACTGGAATAAGCAGTCCTGAATTATAGACAGTATGATGATTTACAATTTTGTTATTGCTATCCAACTCATCAAAACCCTTATCTTTACATATTTCTTCTGCTTTACCGATTAACTTTGCCCTCAAAGCTTCTCTTGAACCAAATGCATTACTTTGAGCATGAAGTTGATAAACCCCAGAGTTCAGCTCAGCTACCGTAGGTGGAAACATTTGTAGACAACCCGACAAGGTACAAGCTGTTATTGCTAAAACAACTATTGATTTAGTTTTTCCCATTTTTTTGAACTTAAAATAAAATAACGTAACAAAAGTAAAGTCTAGATATGACATTCATATTTCAAGGTATAAAAAAAGCCTACTTTTTCAAGTAGGCCTTCCCCTTATGATTTTTTGCGCTGATCATTCAGGACATTTGTTGTACTTAGCAACTCGCGGATATTACAGAAGTATTTAAGAATAAAAAAGCCCATTAGGAGAGATTATTTACTATTTGGTGAAACCATTTTTTCAGGTTTAACCACTTCATCAAATTGCTCTGCTGTAACTAAACCAAGCTCAACAGCAACCTGCTTCAAAGTTTTATTTTCCTTATAGGCAGTCTTGGCAACTTTTGCAGAATTTTCATAGCCAATCACTGGGTTTAAAGCAGTGACCAACATGAGCGAATTATGTAAGAAGTGATCAATTTTATCCTGATTAGGTTCAATTCCCACGGCACAGTGATCATTAAAACTATTACATGCATCACCAAGCAATTGAATAGACTGCAATAGGTTGTAAGCAATCACAGGCATAAATACGTTTAATTCAAAGTTACCTGAAGCACCAGCCACATTAATAGTCGTATCATTTCCAAGCACTTGCGCAACAACCATGGTCATTGCTTCACTTTGTGTCGGGTTTACTTTACCCGGCATAATGCTTGAACCAGGTTCATTTTCCGGAATACGGATTTCACCGAAACCACAGCGTGGACCACTAGCCAACCAACGAATATCATTCGCAATTTTATTTAAACTAACTGCAAGCGTTTTTAATGCACCAGAAGCAAAAACAGCTGCATCACGTCCTGCCAATGCTTCAAATTTGTTTGGAGCAGTCACAAATGGTAAGCCTGTAAGCAAAGCAAGTTGAGCAGCTGCTTTCACTGCATAGTCAGGATGTGCATTTAGTCCTGTTCCTACCGCAGTACCACCCAATGGTAATTCATATAAACCTGTTAAAGCCTGTTGCAAACGAACTAATCCATGCTCAAGCTGAGAGACATAGCCACTAAATTCTTGACCTAGTGTTAATGGAGTTGCGTCTTGTAAATGGGTACGACCAATTTTAACAATAGACTGAAACTCATCTGATTTTTTTTGCAAAGTCGCTTTAAGCTGCTCTACGGCAGGAATAAGCAATTCATTAATTTGCAAACTTGCTGCCACGTGAATAGCGGTTGGAAATGAATCGTTCGTTGATTGAGCACGGTTGACATGATCATTTGGATGTACAGGTTTTTGTGCACCCAACGCTTGACCTAATTTTTGGTTCGCAATATTGGCAATCACTTCATTGCAGTTCATGTTGCTTTGGGTACCAGAACCCGTCTGCCAGACCACTAAAGGAAACTGTGAATCCCACTTACCATCAATGACTTCTTCAGCCGCGCCCACAATATATTGGCTCAAATCTTGTGGTAACTGTTCAAGTTCAGCATTGGTTATTGCAGCAGCCTTTTTCACCAGCCCCATTGCTCGAATCATGGCACGGGGTAATCGCTCTTGCCCGATTTTAAAGTTCTGTAAGCTACGTTGAGTCTGTGCCCCCCACAATGCTTCATTTGGAACTTCAATCTCACCCATAGTGTCATGTTCAATTCGTGTTTGCATAGAAACCTCAGTTGTCTGGTTAAAGAACTTACGGGCTGAAGCAAGTATTTGCTCTGGCTAGTTAATTTTTAGTATCGTACTCAAGCATTCCATTATTGTAAATAAGAATCATTATCTTATCTTCCATTTAATGTATTTTGATAAAAGCGCCATTCATCTTCAATCATTTGTTTTAACGGACGTTTAGGTGCCCAATTCAATAATGTTTTTGCTTTAGTTATGTCTGCCCCAACTTGACCTAACTCAACATGTTTGTAAATTGCGGGTTGAGTCGGAATTTCAGCTTGGGTTACTTGTGAAATTTCATCTAGTAGTTGACGAACAGAGTGAACTT
The DNA here is from genome assembly GCF_054823985.1 of Acinetobacter sp. GN11. Lineage (NCBI taxonomy): Bacteria > Pseudomonadati > Pseudomonadota > Gammaproteobacteria > Moraxellales > Moraxellaceae > Acinetobacter > Acinetobacter sp. GN11. The sequence goes on from NZ_JRVL01000027.1 coordinate 34,683, forward strand.
GATCATGGGCAATATTGAATGCCTCACAGCAATGTGTTTGATCACGCAGCCAATGTAAGCTTGCAGTTACAGCTTCACACACATCTAAAACGTGTAGAAAACTGCGTTCAGTCGTATGATCTGATGTTTCAGCTTGATCTTGTAATTCAATCAAATCACGTTGCATTGCTGCAACTTGCATCGCAAGCGGTACAATATTTTTAGGGAGCTGTGCGACATACTCTCCGAGTACCCCATGTTCAAATGCACCTACAATATTAGATAAGCGCAAGATCGCAATTTTCCACTCATGATCAATTTTATAAGTATCACGGATAATTTCTTCAATCATCTGTTGAGACTTAATATAAGGATTAGGATAAGTGTAATTAAACTCTTCTGTTTCGCTTAATTGCAAACCAGATTTTCCATAAGCTGCAAGGCTTGACAGCTGAATAAAGTGACGAACACCTGTGCGTTGCATGGCACGCAGTAAACTCATGATGCAACTTACATTATCATTATAATATTCAAGAGGTTTAAGATTAGATTCTTCAATTGATTTAAAACCGGCAGTATGAACAACTGCATCAATTGAATATTGCTCGAAGACCTTATTCAATGCGGGTGTATTACGTACATCAAGTTTAACAAATGGAACGTACATACCAGAAATAAACTCTAGCCGTTCCAGCGTTTGCAAGGTTGAATTAGCCAAATTATCGACAATTACCACTTCTTGACCCTGAGCCATGAGACTCAACGCAATGTGTGAACCGATAAAGCCTAAACCACCTGTCACTAAAATCATTGTATACTTACCTTTCTCTTAATGCATCTACGCCCATTTAGACGTATGACCATAGTGAATTCTCAATGAGTACATTACTACTAATTACCTCTGCTCCTACTTCCATCCATGCTTGGCATGCGTTAGGACTTGCTCAGGCACTCAAAAGTAAAAATGAAGACTTTCGTGTATTCTTTTACCAAGATGGCGTGCAGGTTGCTAATGATTTTCAATGGGTTCCTGACGACCAGCGTAATTTAACGCATGAATGGCAAAAGCTTTCGATTCGACTTCCTGTATGTGTGAGTGCTGCCCTCGCTCGTGGTATTACCGATGCAGAAAATGCCAGTCGCCATCACCTTACTCATTACAACCTTGCCAAAGACTTTCAACTGGTCGGGTTAGGTGAACTTGCTGATGCGGTACAGTCAGCATCTCGTCTTATTCAATTTTAAGTTACTTTGTTTGCTTAGATTGTTGCTTTTAAAAGGTATATTGTGTGAAATCTGTACTCGTCATTTTAAGCCAAGCCAACTTAACCAGTCTTCAAATCAATGAAAGCCTTTCCGCTACTATGGTTTTAGCAACCTTTGGCTCACCAGTCAAAGTATTATTGAAAGATGCTGCGCTTAGTCTTTTACAAAATGACCTGAGCTTTAGCCAACTTCACCATGCTTTCAAAGTAGCATCAAATATGGTCGAAAGCTTTGAATTTTATGATTTAAGTCCGATTCTGATCGAAAGCAAAAATCAGCAAAATCCTTTTGTTCAGCAAACAGAACAAGAGCTCGAATTCATTGAGTTAAATAATGAGTTCATTCAGTCTTTTGACCATGTCTTATATTGGTAGATTAAGGTGTAAATTTAATGAATCCATCAACACTTTATCTTGTGCAATCCGCTTATCATAATACACCGAATGTTATTGATGAATTAGGTAACCTTTATCAGAAAGGTGACCAGATTATTTTTATGGGTGATTCTGTTGCACGACTTTCAGCTGAAATGATTCAACGGTTTGAAAGGGTTTCATGCTTAAGCATCGAAAAAGATTTAATCGATACGGATACTTTAGCTCAGATAAATGTATTGGACTATGATCAATTTGCAGATCTTGTTTTAACATTTAATCGCTGTATTTCTTTTAAATAATATATTTAGGCTGGTTTCATGAATTTAGAATTAGACCAAGATGGTCATTTGGTTGATTATACAATCTGGAATCCTGAAGTTGCACAAGAGCTTGCCAAGTCACTTGATATTGAATTGACCGAGTGGCATTTCGAGGTTTTAGCTGCTGTGCGTCAGTTTTATCAACAGTTTGGACATTCTCCAGCAACTCGCCCTCTCATTAAATTTTTAATGAAAACGGTAAGTCCAGAGATTAATAACGCTGTTTTACAGCAACAATTTAATACTGGTTTAGTTGCCCGTCATTTGAGTCGTTTGGCAGGTGTTCCTAAACCAGCAAATTGTTTATAAAGTTAAGTAAACTTTTTGGCAGCAGCGACACATAAAATAGTTGCTGCTGTGACCACTAACATTGACCAGCTCACATGTTCGTGCAATAAAGCCGCTGCAATACCTAGCCCCATTAAAGGTTGTAAAAGTTGTAGTTGGCTTATGGCAGCAATACCACCTTGTGCCAGTCCTTTGTACCAAAAGAAAAAGCCAATGAGCATACTAAACAAAGACACATAAATAAGACCGACTAAAGCTGATGGAGACACACTCTGAAATGAAGCTGGCATATAGAAAATAGTAAGCAACAGCATAAAAGGTAAAGATAAAATAAGCGCCCAACAAATGACCTGCCACCCGCCTATTTTTCTTGAAAGTACGCCGCCTTCTGCGTAACCAAAGCCACAAAAAATAATGGCCATCAACATATAAAAGTCCCCTATTCCAAGTGATGTATCACCAGAAAGGAAGAACATATAGGCGAAAACAACCGCACTCCCTAATACTGCAAATATCCAGAAAAGTTGATTAGGTTTTTCTCCACCTCTTAGTACAGCAAATATTGCAGTTGCAAGCGGCAAAAGACTAACAAAGACAATTGAATGAGCTGCATTCATGTGCTGTAGAGCAAGTGCTGTAAACAATGGAAAACCGATCACGACCCCTAAAGCAACAATGGCTAGAGGCCACCAATCCTGTTTGGCTGGTTTCTTTTGTTTTAAAACCAATATAAGAATAAGTCCTAAAATACCCGCAATTGCCGCACGTGCTGCGGTTAGAAAGCCAGGTTCAAACCCCATTACGGCTACCCGTGTTGCTGGTAGTGACCCTGCAAAAATAGCCACGCCAATAAAACCATTCACCCAGCCATTCATAAACCTATCCATAATTTTCTCCGTCACTATACGAAGAATTTAAGCTGTGCTAAGGTGATAAAACCAGATACAAAGCAGTACAATTTAAAAGAACTGTTATGTATTACTTACCAGTACAGTTGAGATTTTAAGCCCGTGAACCAGAGCAAAACAAAAATTGAAATTGTTATTTCAGAGATTGAGCAACAAATAAAAAATCGATCTTTAATGCCCGGAGCACGCTTACCTTCTGTTCGTAAATTAGCAAATAATCTGGAATTTTCAGTCTCAACAGTTGTAGAAGCGTATGAAAGATTAATTGCTTTAGGCAAAATCGAATCAAGAACTGGATCTGGGTTTTATATTGTCGGCCCTCTCGCACCTTTAGCTTTAAGTGAATTAAGCCCTCAGTTAGAACGATCAGTAGACCCTCTATGGATTTCTCGTCAGTCTTTGGAAGCAAAAGCAGACGTGTTTAAGCCTGGCTGTGGTTGGTTACCCGATGACTGGATGCCATTAGACAGTATTCGTAGAGGATTAAGGGCAGCTGCAAAAAGTTCAGACGCTTGTTTAATGGGTTATTCAACTCCGTTAGGATTACCAGCTTTACGTGATTTATTAGCAAGACGTGCCCAATCAAAAGGAATAGATGCAAACCTTAATCAGGTGCTTTTAACAGACTCAGGAACTCAAGCGATTGATTTAGTTTTCCGGTTTTTACTAAAGCCTGATGATGTCGTTCTGATTGACGACCCTTGCTACTTTAACTTTCATGCATTACTTAAAGTTCATCAAGTTAAAGTGGTTGGAGTGCCTTACACAGCTACAGGCCCAGATTTAAAAGCATTTAAAGAAGCAATTGAGACTTATAATCCACGTCTTTATATCACCAACTCAGGAATTCACAATCCAACTGGTGCAGTACTTTCTCTTTCTACGGCGCATCAATTATTAAAGCTTATTGAGCAATCTAATTTGATTGTCGTTGAAGATGATATTTTTTCAGATTTTGAATATAACGCGGCTCCCCGGCTTGCTGCTTTGGATAATCTTTCACGCGTCATCTTTATTGGAAGTTTTTCTAAAACCTTATCAGCCTCTATTCGCTGTGGTTATATCATTGCAAAGCCAGAATGGATTGATCAGCTCACTGACCTAAAAATTGCCACAAGCTTTTCTCACAATGGCGTGTCTGCAGAAGTTTTGCTTACTGCTTTAACGGATGGTTCTTATCGCAAGCACTTAGAATTACTAAAAGTTCGTTTAACAAAAGCAATGCACGATACCATTACCAAACTAGAACCTTTAGGCATAAAGCCATGGATTAAGCCTCAAGCTGGAATTTTTGTTTGGTGTCATTTGCCAGAAGGTGTTGAAGCTTCAAAAATTGCAAAATATTGTATTAATCATCAAGTTATTCTTGCACCAGGAAATGCGTTTAGCCAAGCTCCCAATGCTGGTCAATTCATACGTTTTAATGTAACACAGTCAAATCATGACCACATTTATAAGACTCTAGCTGATGCGATTCAACAAGAGTCTCTATAATGTATAGCGAGAAAAATTAAGCTTGTTTCTGTTTTTGTTCAATAAATGCAAAATAGCCCGGCCCAGCCGAGACTTGCACTTGTTTGGCATGTAAAGGTTCATGGCAAACCGAACATACCATGACTGGTTCGAACTTATGGCCACAAGTTTTATGACGATACTCTAAAGGTTTGCCTAAACCTTGGTCCATCCATTTATCTGCCCAATTCGCCATAGACAAAATAATTGGATAAAGCTCAAAACCCTTATCAGTGAGGCGATATTCAAAGCGTTCTTGACGATCAAAATAAGGAGCTTTAGCTAAAATTTCATATTCAACCAAACGCTTTAAACGATCTGAAAGGACATGACGAGTTACACCTAATGATTTTTGAAAATCGTCAAAACGGCGTATTCCCATAAAAGCATTACGTAATATTAGCATCGTCCATCGATCGCCAATCACTGATAGCATACGAGCAACCGAACAAGGTTGATCACCGATGTCATCCCATTTCATCTTTATGCATTCCTCGATATTTCCTAGCCTAACGGCCCTATTGTTTATACCCTAAACCACTTACCACGATTTATGCAAGATTCATTATAAAAATAACTTCTTATCAACTTTATAAAAGAATTTTTATTATAAAAAATAGAAAGCTATTATATAAATTCACTTAACAAATATAACTCACCCAATTGTATAGTGAGTTATATCTATTATTACTCATCATTAATTTGAGATGAATACGCCCTTCAAAATATGACCTGCTTCTAGTTTCACACTTGCTGGAATTCGCACCAGACAATTGGCCTGCATTAAATTACTGAGCATGTGTGATTGCTGTTTTGTCAGACTTTTAACTTTAAGTTGTCCATTGTCAAAATAAGCATGCATTCTTAGAAAACGTTCACGCGCATCTTCTTTTAAATCATGATCTAAAATTGCACTAAACCACTCCGGCCCTGCTTGATTTCCCTGCAAAGTGTCGAGCAATGCTTTACCGTAGACTTGCATTGATACATAGACCGCAGCGGGATTACCCGGTAACCCCAGCAAATAACAACACTGATCTTTTTCCGTGTGAGAATATTCAGCAAAAAAGAGTGGTTTACCCGGCTTCTGTTTTACTTTCCAAAAGATCTGTTCAAAGCCAGCCTCAAAAGCGCATGGGCGAACAAAGTCATAATCACCTACGGACACTCCGCCTGTGGTTATGATGACATCATAACTGTCTTTTAACTGATTAAAGTAATGCGTGACTTGCGCCGCCTCATCTGCCACATGAATGAGTTCAATCTCTAGACCGTAATCTTCAAACCAAGCTTTTAGTAATGGACCATTTGCATCAAAAATTTTGCCTTCTGCAAGATCTTCTGCTTTTTCGGCAACTTCATCACCCGTGACTAAAACAGCGACTTTCGGTGCACGATAAACATCAACCGTTTGTACACCCGCCATACTTAAAGCAGCTAAGCTTCCAATATTTAAAAACTGTCCAACTTGGGCAAGCAACTGTCCGTTTTTGATTTCTTCACCCGTAAAACGGATATCAGCTTGAGGGCGTATATGTTCTGTTAAACAAATTTCTTGTACTGAAACGACCTCTACTATTTCTTGCCTCGCAACATACGTTGTGCCTTCAGGAATTTTGCCACCAGTAAATATACGAATTGCCTGTCCTTCACTCAGAATGTCATGACTTTCGCTTCCAGCACGAATCTCGCCAGTAACCTGAAACTTTTGATTATTTAAATCTTCTGCGTGGCTACAAAGTGCGTAACCATCTACAGCACTCTGAGAGAAGCTTGGCAAATTGATTTCTGAATAAATTTCTTTAGCAAGATATCTACTTAGGCTATTTTGAAGAATTTGCTGAATTGAGCCTAATTTTTTAGGTCGGTTATTAATCAGCTCAATTGCTTCATCTACGCTAATCAACCCACGTTCTGCACCACAACCTGACATTATTCATAGCCTCCCGGATGTGGTAAATCACGGCAAACATCAAAAATATGGACTAAGGCAGGTAAAATAGCAGCCATTGATTCGCTTGCTCCACCACGGCTTCCCGGTAAAGTCACCACTAAAGAACGGTCGATAAAACCAGCTACTCCACGCGACATTGCAGCATATGGCGTGCGTTTTTGCCCAAATGAACGCGCAGCTTCCATTAAGCCATCTAGCTTACGCTCAAGAAGTGGCTCTAGCGTATCAACCGTAATATCTCGCTTACCAATTCCCGTACCACCAACGGTCATAATGCAAGCATATGATTTGCTCAACTCAAGCACTAAATCCTTTAGAGTTTCAGCTTCATCGGGCAAAATCTGATAATGAATCGGATCGAATCCTGCCTCGGTTAAAGTTTCAACCACAGATTTTCCGGCAGTATCTGGCTTTCTACCAGCTGCGACGGTATCGGACAACACAATAACAGCAGCCGAAACAGGCTGACGAAGAACGCGCTTAAAGTGTGATTTTCCACCTTTTTTCTTAAGCAATTTACATTGATCCATCCAGAGCTCTTCTGGTTCACAATGTGGTTTTAACATGTCGTAAATGGTTAAACCTGCAAGACTTGCAGCCGTTAAGGCTTCCATTTCTACGCCAGTTGGACCAATGGTTTCGACCACCGTAATAATCTTTACAAAATCATGTTCTAATTCATATTCAACATCTGCACGATAGATCGGCAGTGGATGACACAAAGGAATCAGCTCATCAGTTCGTTTTGCTGCTAAAATTCCTGCAACACGTGCGGTTTTTAATGCATCCCCTTTTTCAGTATTTCCTTGTCTTAATAATTCAATACAGTGCGGTGGTGCATATAAAATTGCTTGTGCTTCGGCAACACGATAACTTTCCGGCTTCATTCCTACGTTTTTCATTATTTATCCTAGTCTTGCTTATTTCAGTGTGAGTGTTCATGGCCGGCATGATGGTGATGTTTGTGTTCTTGAGGTGCATCTTTGCGAATACAACAACCTTCTACATAGTGACTTGTACCATCTGTAAAGAACTCTTCTTTAAACACAGGTACTTCATGTTTTACTCGCTCAACCGCTTCTTCACATGCTTGAAAAGCTTCACGGCGATGGGCTGCATAAGCAATTGCAATGATTGCTGTTTCACCAACATCTAGATATCCAATCCGATGAACCACTCGCACATAAGATACCTGATACTTTTTCTCAATTTCCAGTTCAATTTCACGTATCATTTTTTCAGAAAGCGGTTTATACGAGGTATATTTCAGTGCTTTAACAGCTTTACCTTCATGATGGTTACGAACCGTACCCATAAAAATATCAATTCCACCGCATTCAGGAAATGATTCAATAGGATCAAAGGTATCAAGGCTTAAAGCCTGCTCTTGTATACGTGCAAAATCTCGCATGGCTCACCCTCCTGCAACTGGTGACAATAAAACCAAAGTACATGGCTCACTTAAAGCAGATTGTCTCGTTATGACATTATCGCCAATCGCACATGCACATTTTTCCATGGCTTGTGTACATTCTGGATGTAATGAAACAATTTCATCTAATACATTTTTAACCAAAATATGGTTGGGACAAACCAACGAAAGGTTTTGAGGAAGCAATTTTTCAATTGCGCCAAACGCTTCGATTTTAATTTGGATAGATTGCTGCATTTATCCCCCAAGCATATGCATACTGATTTTACGGGTTTGTTGATGTTGTAAGGCATGAAAGCCTTTAGCTTTGTGCCAAATATATGGCATAACCATATCTGTTAACTGTTGAATATACATTGCATGATCAGCTGTCGTACGTGCACGCAATAATGATTGAAGCTGCGGCTTAATATTTAAACCCTGCTGAGCAAAGAGACAGTTATATAGCTCACCTTTTGCGGTAAGTCGTATGCGGTCACATTGGTGGCAAAATGAGTGAGTAATGGTCGAAATGATGCCTAGAGCATAGCTATTATTAAGCAGATATTGACGCGCTGGCTCATGCTGCTGCTCGATGACTTGTACCGAATAATGCGGTTGCAACACCTGTAAAATTTCAGCTTCACTCACCACATCTTTATTTGACCAGAGTGCATCACCATCAAGCGGCATAAACTCGATAAAACGTAGCGGAATATGATTGGCGATTGACCACCTCACCATAGGTAGGATTTGATCGTCATTTTTATCTTTCATTAACACGCAGTTTATCTTAAAAGGTAGTCCTGCATCTTTTGCAGCTTGAATACCTTCAAGAACTGGTTCTAATTTTTTCTTGGTGAGTTCTTTAAATTGAATAGGATCCAAGCTATCTAAACTAATATTTAAATCATCTAGACCAGCATCTTTTAACTGCTTAGCGTATTTAGCAAGATAATGTCCATTGGTGGTCATTGAAATGCGTTTTAGACCTAATGCTTTTAAAGCTTGTAAATCACGAATGAAATGGACAATGCCTTGACGCATTAATGGTTCGCCGCCTGTAATACGGATGCTTTCAATACCTTGTTGCACCATAAAACGGCAAAACTGAAAGAGCGCCTCAAAACTAAGCAAGTCTTGTTTATTTAACCATTCAGGATGTTCAGGCATGCAATATACACACTTAAAATTACAGCGATCGGTTACCGAAATTCGTAACTTTCGCTTGATACGCCCATATTGGTCTTGTAGAACAGATGGCGTATTTTCAGAGTGATATTGTTTCATCTTTTGCACTCATGTCGAGAACAGTTCAAATATTGCTGGCACTTTTTCTGGGCAATTAAAATAGAAAATTGCTCTTCAATAGTGCTCTGATTTTTATGCAAAATTTGTTCCAATTCTATTTATCATCCATAACTTCTTCGGTTTTTTGATAGGCCTTTGGCTGCACCACTTCACTGTAATTTTAAAACTGTATAAAGTTGGTGCAGCATTAATCTCTTATTTGCCTTACATTATTTCTAGCACTTTTCTAAGCGAATGGGTACATATTTATGGTACGGCGTTTTAGATAATGGATCACAATGTTCAGCGGAAATCAGTCGATTTAATTGTGGTCCAATGGGTTCACCACCTTGAAAGCGCATGCCATAACCATGTGGAAGTGAAACTACACCTTTTCGCATTCCCTCATCAAAATCTACAGTAACCTGAATTTCTCCATGTTGTGAAATACATTTAAGCTGACCTCCTGCATCAACATTTAGGTGCTTTGCATCTTCAGGATGAATTCGTAAAGCCCCTTCAGCATCTACTTTTCGCCAAGCTGGATCACGATAAATTTGATTGGCGTTATAACTACGTCGCTCACCTGATAAAAGTATGAATGGAAATTCTTCAGCATTAACCTGATGATTTTTTAAATTTGCTAGCTCAGTTAACATCTCTGGAATAGCAAGACGTATTTTCTTGTCTTTATAAGCAACCAGTTTCCAGATTTCGTCATATTCATGTTGTGATAACACGACACCTGAACGTTGCTTTAAAATTTGTTCAAATAACCGAACGCCTAAAGTTAAAGGATTACCTTTGTAACCCGCACGGCGTACCGCTTTGGTGTGTAAGACAGCATATTGAATCGACAGCGGCAATAAAAAAGCAACTGAACCAGCTGATTTTTCTAACTGTTTACCTAAAGTGCGATAGAGAATTGAGGCTGCAAAAGGGATATATTTTTTATTTCGTGCAAAAGTAAGCCCTAATGCCGACAAGTAAGGTAAATAGGCTGTTTTTTTCGAGTCGACTGAAGCTATTTTTTCTAAAATTGGAAAGCGTTTTGGAATCACCTGCATGGCTTCAAGTAATCGTGTATAAATTTCTGCCTCTGGCAAAGTATTCGCTTGAGCGGTCAATACAGGATGACGCAGGTGAAAACCATTTTTAGGAAACTCAAGATTAAAACCAGTAAATTCCCATTTTTCAAACTGGGTATGCGCTGGCAAAATATAGTCCGCAAGCCTAGCAGTTTCCGTCATGGCCACATCGACCACAACCAACAAATCTAATGCTTTAAATGCTTCCTGATAAGCTGGTGTATCAGGATAAGTTAATAACGGATTACAGCTATCTACAAACACAGCACGAATTCGCTTTTCCCCTGCTTTTAAGATTTCATCGGGTAAAATATTAGGCGGGAAGAACCCAGAAATTGGGAACATTTTATGGTAAACACTCCGTCTATATTTCGGCTTTCTTTCATCTGTATCGCTTAAGATCGGAATAAACATGGTATGTAAATTATTGGTACCCTGCTTTCCAAAGTTTCCAGTCACTAAGTACAGTAGTTTTTCTAAATATCCATTTAATGTCGTATTTAAAGTATGTTGAATACCTAAATCAATCCGCACGCAGCCTCTTTTAGCTTTGGCAAAAGCTCGAACCACTTGGTAAATCAAGTCAACTGGAACATCTGCTTTGGCAATATAGTCTTCAATCGGCACACGGCTAAATGCTGTTTTTACTTCTTCAAAACCTTGCGTGTGCTGCTCAATAAACGCTGCATCATAAAGCTTTTCTTTAATAATGATCGCAATCATCGCCGACATTAAAAAAGCATCAGTTCCGGGTTTTAATTGCACATGAATATCTGCTTGTTTGGCTGTTTCGGTAACACGTGGGTCAAACACCACCATAGTTCGGTTCGGATCTTTCTTAATATGTTTTAGCGTATCTCGCGCGTTGGGAATGCCATGTGCCTGAAAAGGATTTGTTCCAATGAAAAGTACATAGTCGGCGTATTCAATATCTTCTGTCGTATGGCAGGCTTGACTACCAAACAAACGCCCATTGAGCCAAAAATCACCCGTTTTTTCTTGAGCAAGAGAGTTGTAAGCATAATAACTTTTCATGGCCAGCAAAAGTTGTCGGCCATATGCTGCACCGAGATGATTGCCTTGACCACCTCCCCCAACAGAAGCAAAAGCCGTCCCACCAAAACTATCTCTAATATGTACTAATCGATCGGCAATTTCTTGTATGGCAACATCCCAACTCACTTCTTGAAATGAGCCATCTGGTTGGCGTTTTAAAGGTGTGGTCAAACGGTCTGCGTGTTGCTGATAGTGTTGTAATCTGGCAGCTTTTTGGCAAATGTAGCCTTGAGAAAATGGATGTTCGGGATCACCTTTAATTTTGAGAAACTGATTATCTTTAATTTCGACACTTAAACCACAGTTTCTAGAACATAAAATACATGCGGTCACATCTGTTTTATTTTGCTTCAGCGCTTCAACCATGCCCTTTGACTCCCTTTATTTTTATACATTTCAATGCAACGAAATATTAAGTTCCAAAATAGAACTTATATAATAAATAGTCAAGAACACATCATTTAAAATTTGTTTAGGGCATCAATCTAATGTCTAAATGAATAAAGTCTAGTTTTTTAACTTGCTGTAAATATCTCTTTAAAGGCATTGATTTGTTTGTATTGCTGAAGCTCATCCAATGAATTAATGCTATGAAAAAAAAGATTCTGTTTTTGAAATATGGCGACTTGTGCATGTAAAAGCTTAAAGCACTCTTTCAAACTTAATCGTTGTTTTTCAATTTGCTCTGTTATCGTGATTAGGCTTTCACGCTTTAACAAGCAAAATGGATACAAGGCATCTCCATTAATTGACACATAAGCTGCTTGAGCTTGTTTGTTTTTCCGAAGTGCACTATGCAATTTCGCAACGACTTGCGTTGGTATATAGGTCACATCACAAGGAATAAACAAAACATAGTCTGCTTCTACATTTGACCATGCGCTTTTCATACCCATCAGTGGGCCGAGAAAGCCAGAAGCATCATCTTGAAAATATTTAATATCTGGCACAATACTCTGATAGATCGAATAGTCGCGATGACTATTGACCCAAAGTTCAGATACCGATGACTTTAATTTCTGATGAATTTTAAGAAGTTGGGGTTCACCATCAAATTGCTGCAACAGCTTATTTAAACCGTTCATACGGCGGGCTTGTCCACCCGCTAGAATGACCAGATCAGTTACGGGATATCCCTTATTCACACTTCCACCTCCTGTTGGCAAGCTTTAATCAAGCCACGGATTTCAGGTAAACATGAACCACAGTTTCCACCTGCTTTTAGACAAGCAGTGACCTGTTTTTCATGGGTAATGTTTTGTGTTTTTATAGCTTCAATAATTTTATTCTTACCTACTTTAAAACAACTACACACTAAAGGCCCATCATTATTAGTAGCCGACATCGGCATACCTGCTAGCAAAGCTTTGCGGTGTAAGGCACTTAAACGTTCGCGTTTAAACAGACTAGCCACCCAATCACGGTCTGGCAATAAATCTGGCGGTGCAATATATAAGCTTGCAATTACAATGCCATCTTTCAAAATAACGTTATGGCTCAGTTGTGAAGAGATATCTTCAATACTTAACCATTCAAAAGTTTCATCGGCAAATGGCAAGAAATTTTTCAGGTTCTTTTGAGTATCATGAAAAGTTTGGCGGTCTGCAAGTTCATAACGGTTGGTTTTAACCATTTTGACCTTAGTCCACCATGCACAGTGATGTAGCGATTGTTGGATATGCGAATCATATCCTTCACGAACATAGAGCACCCCTTGCCAAGTGGTATAGAACGGCTGAATGGTGACAGGCGTATGTTTAAACTCAGGCTCGCCTGAAATTGCATCAACTTCTGGGTTAACCACTTTACCAATGCGGGCATCGGAAGCAACTTGTTCAGTCCAGTGAATGGGTGCAAAAATTTGCCCACGACGTACACCCGATGAGAATGTCACACGCAATACACAACTGCCCCACTTTGAACGAACTTCAACCAAACCTTGATCACGCACACCAAACTTTAGCGCATCGCTCGGATGAATCTCACAGAATGGTTCTGCACGGTGACTAGTTAAGTTTGCTGACAAGCCAGTACGGGTCATGGTATGCCACTGATCACGAATACGGCCTGTGTTTAAAATGAGTGGATAGTCTTCTGAAACCGCATGAACTGGATCAATTGCGACCGTTGGAATCAGTTTTGCCTTGGCATTTTTATGACTAAACTGCCCTTTCCCAAACAGTTGCTGAACGGCTTTAGCGTTTTGGTTTTTATTCCACACTGGCCATTGAATTGGTTGCAGAGCATCATACTCATCATTACTCAGTTCCATTAATCCTTTTAGATTGAAATAACGGAAATTATTACTGTCTTCACGAGCATTTATGTCTGTATTATCTTGTGCAGATAAAGCTGCATGCTCATTGAAAATATCAACAGCACTAGTGAAGTCAAAACCATTGAAGCCTAATTTTTTCGCGACTTGACTCACCGCCCACCAGTCTGCTTTTGCTTCACCCGGCGCAGGTAAAAATGCGCGCTGACGTGAAATACGGCGCTCAGAGTTAGTAACGGTTCCATCTTTTTCGCCCCACCCTAAAGCTGGAAGCAAAACATCAGCATATGCTGTCGTATCGGTATCTGCACAAATATCTGACACCACGACCAGCTCGCATTTTTCTAATGCACGTTTGACTTGGTCTGCATCAGGCAAACTCACAACAGGATTAGTTGCCATAATCCAGATGGCTTTAATTTTTCCTGATTCAACAGCACGGAACAAATCAACTGCTTTTAAACCCGCTTGATTAGCAATAAATGGGCTATCCCAAAAGGTTTGCACGACTTTTTGATGTAATGGATTATCTAAGTCCATATGCGCCGCTAGCATATTGGCTAAGCCACCGACTTCTCGTCCACCCATCGCATTAGGTTGTCCTGTCATTGAAAATGGAGCGGCACCGAGCTTACCAATTTTGCCTGTTAGTAAATGGCAGTTAATAATGCTATTGGCTTTATTTACGCCCTGACTCGATTGATTCACCCCCATTGAAAATAGGGTGATGACTTTTTCAGTCTGTGCAAATTTCTCAAAGAATTGCTGTAATTTATCGAGTGCAATTCCCGTACGCTTTGCTACATATTCGATATCAGTTTCTGGCTGACTGCTTGCCAAAACTTCTTGCAAACCTTCGGTATAGGCATCTACAAAGGCCTGATCGGCATAGCTATTTTGATATAGATATTGAAATAAGCCATTAAATAAAGCCACATCTTGGCCCGGTAAAATCGGTAAATGTAAATCCGCTTGCTCACAAGTACTGGTAAACCGTGGATCAATCACCACCACAAACATATCTGGATTTTGGCTTTTAGCCTGCATGATCCGTTGATAAAGCACAGGATGACACCATGCGGTATTAGAACCGACCAATACCACCATGTCTGCATGTTCAAAATCTTCATAACTTGCAGGGACAATATCTTCACCAAAGCTACGTTTATGGCCCGCAACCGCAGATGACATACAAAGTCGTGAATTGGTGTCGATATTTGCAGTACCCAAATAACCTTTTACAAACTTATTCACCACATAATAGTCTTCAGTCAAAAGCTGACCTGAAACATAAAAGGCGATGCTGTCACGGCCATATTTGTCGATACATGACTGAAATTTATCGGCAATTTTATTGATTGCTGCATCCCATGTCGTTACCACCCGATCAGCTTTGCGCCCCATCATTGGTTGTAGAACACGTGTTTCTAACCCCAAAGTATCCGCAAGACGGCTACCTTTAATACATAAGCGTCCAAAGTTGGAGGGATGCTCAGCATCGCCCTCCACTTGTACCAAAGGTCCTTGAGGTTTTTGTTGAACGTTTACACTAACACCGCAACCCACCCCACAATATGGACATGTTGTTTTGATTGTTTTTGCAACATGATCGGAGCTATCGATTTCAACGCTTGGGATACTATTCATAACTGCTCCTTTCCCTATTTAGCCTGCATTTTTTAATGCAAAATCTCGACCAAATAGCAGTTTATTTCTAAATGAAGAAACAGGTGTTTGGTCTGCAATTAACTCTGCATACCACATGCCATCTTCAGTATCACCGAACAGTACTGCACCGATTACCCGATCACTTTGGATAATAATACGTTTATAAATCTGGCGTTTTTCATCGTTCAGGATAATGTCTTCATAATCATCTTTCGGCTCAAAATTGCCCGCAGAGAATACATCGACACCACTGACTTTTAACTGAGTCGGTATGGTCGGTGCTTTAAAAGTTAAGCTGCCGTGTTCTGCCAAATGTGTCGCGCAAATAAATGCTTGACCCCATAATGGCTCAACCAAACCAAAGGTTTGACCACGGTGTTCAATACACTCACCAACCGCGTAAATACTTGGGTCAAAGGTTTGCATGGTGTCATTGACCAAAACACCACGGTTACAACGTAAACCGGCACTTTGCGCCAAGCTAATATTTGGACGAATACCCACGGCGAACACGACAAGGTCAGCATCTAAAACAGTACCGTCTTTTAGTCGAATCTGTTTTACATGACCATTTTCATCACCTACCAATGCTTCTGTATTGGCTTCAGTAATAATATGAATGCCTTTTTGCTCAATACTATGACGAAGTAACTGACTTGCACGGCCGTCGAGTTGACGCTCCATAATACGGTCCATCAAATGCAATACTGTCACGTTCATACCGCGTTGCTTTAAACCGTAAGCTGCTTCCAAACCAAGTAAGCCACCACCAATCACTACTGCACTGGTTTTTGAACCGCAGTACTCAATCATGGTGTTAACGTCATAAATATCACGAAAAGTTAAAACGCCTTTTAAATCGACACCTTGAACTGGCGGAATAAATGGCGCCGAACCAGTTGCCAAGATCAAACGGTCATAATCAACTGTTTGTTCCTTTTCGGTGTAAACCACTTTACGTGGGCGATCAATTTTTACAGCTTTGTCGCCTGCAATAAATTTGATGCCTTTGTCGCTATACCATTTCGGTGGGTGCAGCATAATGTCTTCAATGGTTTTTTCACCAGATAAAACCGGAGATAACATAATACGGTTGTAGTTACCCCAAGGTTCTTCACCAATCACCGTGACTTCATAACGATCTGGTGCCATATCAAGTAAATCTTCTAGGCAACGCATACCCGCTAAACCATTACCAATCAGGACCAGTTTGAGTTTGTCTTGAGAGACACCCGTATTGGTAATATAAGTTTTTTGTGGCACAGGATTGATCAAAACACGACCATCAACAATTTTGCTCGGATAAACTAAAAGCTTTTGATTTTTATCTTCTAAACAACGACCTGTTGCTAAACTAAAATGTTGTTTATAAATTGGTGACGCAATTACACGCTCACCTTGTAAATCACCAATAATGCCGCGGCTCATCACATTTGCTTGGCTAAACGGATCTTTATTGCTTAACACATAAACGCGTTTTTCATGTCCAACTCGGAAGATTGCTACCGCTTGATCACTTACTAGCGCACCAGCGCCAGTATTTGGGGTTAAATCATCTAGTGCACACACATCAATCCATTGATCATCAGGAAGCATATTTTTGTCTTGTACAATATTCATAGAAATTCTCCTGCTTATGCTTCAACCATTGGAATACGGTCTTCTGAACGCTCGACATCTGATAATGGGCGGATTTGACCGCGTTCAGTCGTAAATTGAATGTGTGGATCGGCCTGTTCACTCGCACTTGCATTGATATAAGTTTGGAAGCGTTTACGAACTTCAGGATTTTCTACCGCAGTACGCCATTCGTCTTGGTATGTTCCAATGATATGTTCCATACGGCGCTCAAGTTCAGCAGCCAAACCAAGAGAGTCATCAACAACTATAGATTTAAGGTAGTCCAATCCACCTTCCATGTTGTCACGCCATACACTAGTACGTTGTAAACGATCTGCGGTTTGGATGTAGAACATATAGAAACGGTCGATATAACGAATCAATGTTGCTTTATCGAGGTCAGATGCGAGCAATTCTGCATGACGCGGCTTCATACCACCGTTACCACAAACATAAAGGTTCCAACCTTTTTCAGTCGCGATAATACCCACGTCTTTACCTTGTGCTTCCGCACACTCACGCGTACAACCAGACACTGCCATTTTTAATTTATGTGGTGAACGTAAACCCTTGTAGCGATTTTCAAGCTCGATAGCTAAACCAACTGAGTTGTCTACACCGTAACGGCACCATGTACTACCCACACAAGATTTCACAGTACGTAAAGACTTACCGTATGCATGACCAGACTCGAAACCAGCAGCATTCAATTCTTCCCAAATGAATGGAAGCTCATGAACTTGCGCACCGAACATGTCAACGCGTTGACCACCAGTAATTTTGGTGTACAGGTTATATTTCTTCGCGATTTGACCAATAGCAATCAAACCATCTGGAGTCACTTCACCGCCAGCCATACGCGGTACAACCGAGTAAGAACCATCTTTTTGGATGTTACCCAAGTAGTAGTCATTACTGTCTTGTAAACCAGCATGGCTTGGCTCGAGTACAAAATCGTTCCAGCAAGAAGCCAAGATATTTGCCGCAGTCGGTTTACAGATATCACAACCCAAACCATGTCCGTGTTGGTGAATCAAGTCATCAAAAGTTTTGATTTCATTGACACGAACCAAGTGATGTAGCTCTTGACGGGAGTACGGAAAGTGTTCACAGATGTGATTATTTACAGTCACACCTTGACGTTGTAATTCTGACTTTAAGACTTGAGTCACTAATGGTGCACAACCACCACATGCAGTTGCTGCTTTGGTGCATTTCTTTAATGCACCTAAAGAAGTCGAACCATCACTAATTGCCTGGCAGATGTCTGCTTTTGATACGTTGTTACATGAACAAATAGTCGCACTGTCAGGCAGCAAATCCACACCGCTACCACCAGATTTTCCTGCCGACTGTTCAAAGCCCGGCATAATCAAACTTTCAGGAACTTCTGGTAAAGCCAGACCATTGAGCATCATTTGTAAAAGGTCGCTGTATTCTGTGGCATCGCCCACCAAAACTGCGCCAAGCAATTTGGTTTTGTCCGCATTTACAACAATCTTTTTATAGACCAGCGCATGTTCATCTGCATAGAAGTAGCTTAATGCACCTGGAGTCATGGCATGTGCATCACCAACAGAGGCAACGTCCACACCCATTAATTTCAACTTGGTACTCATGTCCGCGCCAGCGAAGCAGTTACACTCTTCATCTGAAATATGTTTTGCTGCAATACGCGCCATGTCATAGCCCGGTGCAACTAAACCATAGATTTTGTTTTGCCAAAGCGCACATTCACCAATTGCGTAAATATTGCTATCTGAGGTTTGACAGTAATCATTAATCACGATACCGCCACGCTCACCAATCGCCAGACCACTATTACATGCTAACTCATCACGTGGGCGAATGCCTGCCGAGAATAAAATGATATCTGCTTCAAGTTCACTACCATCAGCAAACTTCATCACATGAGTTGTACTGTCACCACTTTCGATACATTGAGTCGCTTTTTGTGTATGAACTTTTACGCCAAGATCTTCAATTTTGCGACGTAAAACTTTACCACCCAAGTCATCAATTTGAACTGCCATCAAACGTGGAGCAAACTCAACAACGTGTGTTTCCAAATCTAGGTCACGTAATGCTTTAGCTGCTTCAAGACCAAGCAAACCACCACCAATAACCACACCAGTTTTAGCGTTCAAGCTCGCTGCACGGATGGCATCTAAGTCTTCAATGGTACGGTAAACAAAGCAGTTTTCACGGTCATTACCCGAAATTGGAGGAACGAATGCATACGAACCTGTTGCCAACACCAATTTGTCATAGCTAATCACATCGCCATGATTGGTTGTTATTGTTTGTGCAGCAGTATCAATTGCAGTTGCTTTTGTATTTAAACGCAGGTCTATGCCATGAGCATCAGCAAAGTCAAAACGAGCTAAAGATAAATCTTTTGCCGATTTCCCCGAAAAATATTCAGTCAAATGTACGCGGTCATACGCGATACGAGGTTCTTCCGCGAGGATAGTGATTTCCAGTTCATCATCTGCTTTTTCTAAAATGGCTTCGATGAATTTGTGGCCCACCATACCATGACCAATCATTACCAATTTCATAGTGTTTCTCCTCAAATCACGTTGCTTTTAAGCTGCGTTATTGCGTTCTCAAATAGACGTTGTTCTTTTGCTTTGTGCTCTACCGAGAAGCGAATCAACATCACGAAGCATGTAGCTGCTTGAAACCAATTTTTTTCACTCGTTGACGACGCCCAATGCACAGCAAAGTCATAAAAAGAAATAAAAAAAGCGAGCCCCCTCTTAGAGAAGGCTCGCATCGCTGGAACTGAAAATTTAAATAATTCAGATGTAACTTTTTTATGCAATAAAAATAAAGACATGACCTTCACTCCGACTGAACGTAACTTCTTTGTGTGTACGGTTGCACTCACAAACTCGATCAGAACGGACATCGTTGGCCGTCTTTAAAACTCATGGTCGTCTTCGACCTGTAATTAAGTAAGCACTTTACATGCCAATATTTAAAAAAATTTAATCCAATAATACTTTTATATTTAATTTCATATAGATATAAGTTTTCAATAGGTAAATAAA
>NZ_JRVL01000224.1:0-5734 GCF_054823985.1 Acinetobacter sp. GN11
TGTTTATAACATTGCGACATGCTTAAAAAATTGTTAATTTTGTTCGATATAACAAACAATAACAATTTTAGGATGAAGGAAATGGACAATAAACAAGGGTATATGCTGGGAATTTTGAGCGGTGTATCTGTATTATTATCAAACACGTGGGCAGCGCAACCAATGTCGGAAAGTGCGCTTGCCACTCAAACAGGAGCGATAACCGCGTCTTTACCCGTGATTATTGCGAAAGCTCAGGACGATGCCAAAAAGCCTGTGATAGAACAACAACAAGTACGGCAGGCGTTAGGTGATAACTATTTACAGCAAGTTCGATGGGATGCGCTTAGAACTGGCGTACTTTCTCCTTATCAAGAACAAAAACAAAATCATGTTATTGATAGTAAAGAAAAGAAGAAGTTAGAAATGATTGCACAGCCTGAGCGTGCAGATCGATTTACACGTTATGATTTTGAATCAAAAAATGTTCATGGTGAGGTTATTATTACCGTGAAGTAATAATAACCTCTAGTCTTATTAATATTGATCTAGAGCAGGGTGCTGAATTTTCCATGCACGGTGGATTTTCTGATTACGTTTAAAATCAAGGCCAATGGTTTCAGACGTGATTTCTTCAACCTGAAAAATAGCTTCAATTTCTTCGTCCATTTCAAAACCGCGATAGTTATTCGAGAAGTAGAGCGTACCTTCACTATGCAAACGGTTCATTGCACGTTTAATGAGTGAGATATGGTCACGTTGTACATCGAATGTACCATAGAACTTTTTAGAGTTTGAGAATGTTGGCGGGTCAATAAAAATAAGGTCGTATTGTTCATGGCCTTCTTTCAACCACTCAAAACAGTCACTAGCAAAGAACATATGCTGTTCATCTGCATGATCTACAGTTAAGCCATTTAAAACGAAGTTTTCTTTTGACCAGTTCAAGTAAGTGTTAGATAAATCCACACTTGTTGTACTAGCAGCACCACCAAGCGCAGCATGTAAGCTTGCAGTAGACGTATAACTATATAAGTTCAAGAAGTGCTTACCGCGTGCTTCTTGAGCAATACGTAAACGCATTTGACGATGGTCAAGGAATAAACCTGTGTCAAGGTAATCGGTCAGGTTAACTAAAATTTTAGCTTTACCTTCTTGAACAATAAAACGTTTTGAAGCCGTACTTTGCTTCGTATATTGAGTTGTACCAGTTTGACGTGCACGTGTCTTAATAAAGATGGCATCACGGTTTAAGCCAGTAACAGCACGAATTGCAGCAAGCGCTAAATTAAAGCGTTTTTTAGCTTTTTCTGGATCGATTGTTTTTGGTGGTGCATATTCCTGAACGTGTAAACGGTCACCATATAAGTCAACAGCAACATTAAAGTCAGGTAAATCTGCATCATACAAACGTAAGCAATAAACATTTTCTTTTGTTGCCCATTTCTTCAAGGCAGTCATATTTTTTTGCAAACGATTGGCGAAGTCTTGAGCTTCTTCCATTTCAATAGGTTGAGCTTGCCAAGTTGCTAAAAATGGTTGAGTTACTTTTTCAGGTTTGATTACACCAAAACGAATATAAATTGGTAATTTACCATTCATTAAACGTAACGTTTCAGGTGCTTCAAATGCTAAAACATCAGATTGTTCAATTTGAGCTGCAATAACTGCTGCATATTGATTTGGGAAATGTTTTTGTAAAAGCGCTGATAAGCCTAGATACAGAGAACGGTTTGAAGCTTTTTCCCCTAAACGTTCACCATAAGGCGGGTTGGTCACAATAAATGCAGTTTTGCCTTCAGCAGCAAAATCTGGCCAGTCAGCTAAAGTACGCTCTTCGATTTGAATCTGACCTAATACATTTTCAAAGCCTGCTGCAATAATATTTTCACGGGTTGCTTTAATCGCTTCCCAGTCTGCATCGTAGGCATAAAATTTAGGTAAAGGTAATTCAAGCGCTTTTTCGTGACGTTCAGCTGCTTCTGCTTTAAGTGAAAGCCAAAGGTCGCGGTCATGACCATGCCAGCCATTAAATCCAAAACGGCGAACAAGTCCTGGTGCGCGGTCAGTTAAAATCATTAATGCTTCAATGATGAATGTGCCTGAGCCACACATTGGGTCAAGCACAATCTCTGGATTACGCTGTTTGAGCTGAGCTTTTTGTAAAATTGCCGCAGCAAGGTTTTCTTTAATCGGTGCATCCGTCATGTAACGGCGGTAACCACGTTTATGGAGCGAATCACCTGATAAATCTAGACAGTAAGTATGTTCAGTTTTACCTGCCAAAGCATAGATTGTAATTTCTGGTTGTTTGGTGTCAATGCTAGGACGGCGACCTACAGCTTCCATAAAGGAATCAACAACGCCATCTTTTACACGTAGTGTGGCAAATTGCGAATTGACCATGATTTCACGTTCAGCATGCAAGCGGATTGCGAAAGTACTTTGTGGTGCAAAAACAAGTGACCAGTCAAAGCTCATTGCACCTTCGTAGAGTTCTTCAGCGACATCACGTGCATCATGCGTAAAATCAAGTTCATAAGTATGAATAGGAAGTAAAACACGAGAAGCGAGACGCGACCACATACAAATGCGGTAAGCTTGTTCAAGCGTCCCTTCAATGATTAAACGTCCTGCTTTACGTTCTGTCACTTTGGTGCCAAGTTGTTCTATTTCTTCTTGTAAGAGGGGTTCTAAACCATCAGCACAAGTAATCCAATAGTGGTTTAAACGTAAAGAGGTATTCATAAACTCGATTGACCAAAACATATAAATATTAACGATGCAAAGTTTAACGTATTTTGATGTCTAAAGGTTTTTAAATTATTGCAACCTATCATTTTGCAACCAAAAAACTGATTTTTAAAGAGTAATACCTTGAAATTGGTATGTATTTTGCTAGATCAAGATTATTGATGGTTATTTATTTAATAGACAAAGTCAGTTTTTAACCATTTTTATAATTTTAATGGATGGGGACGTTATAAATGAAAGACATGTTGGGGAATGGTTTTATTGCTAATGCAGATGCTTTCTCGGTGGCCACACAAATATATGTGCGTATGCGTCGGGTGACAGGGCGGGTAATAGATGCAATGTACGTTATTCAAAATAAAGATTATGCTAAATATGTAATTACGGTGGCATTAGAAACAGAGGATGACGAATTAAAACGATGCGTTGAGAGATTAAGATCGTTAGTTGACACTCTGCCAGAGCCTTCTCAAAAAGAAACGCTTGCTGTTGTGAAGGTCGATGAAGAGCCAGAAATTACCGCCGAAGACATTTATCGGGCACAAGTTCCACACCATTATATTGGTGCATTAAGGTAATCTCGAATAAGACTCTAAATTTTTGGTCAATTTAGGGTCTTATTCTGTAAAGTTCTTCTGCGAAAAGAGCGGAATTCAGCTACACTATGCACGTTTTCGCGATTCGACCCATAGGAATCCATTATGCATATTGCAGCGTTGCATCAACCGAGCCAGGTTCAGCTCAATCAAGACGGAAATTTAAAACATTTTTTAACGATTGAGGGACTTTCAAAAGAAAACCTCACTAAGATTTTAGATACCGCACAAAGCTTTTTAGATGATAATAATAATTTAATTAACCGTCCGCTCTTAGAGGGATTGACGGTTATGAATCTTTTCTTTGAAAACTCCACCCGTACCCGTACTACTTTTGAAGCAGCAGCAAAACGCTTGTCTGCCAATGTACTGAATATTGATATTGCACGTTCAAGTACATCAAAAGGTGAAACGCTACGAGATACGCTTTGGAACCTTGAAGCAATGGCTGCGGATATTTTTGTTGTACGCCATTCATCTTCAGGTGCTGCACATTTCATTGCTAAAGATGTGTGTCCAAAGGTCGCGATTATTAATGCAGGAGATGGACGTCATGCCCATCCAACGCAAGCGATGCTTGATATGCTTACCATTCGCCGTGAAACAAAGAAACCGTTTGAAGAGTTGAGTGTTGCCATTATTGGAGACATCAAACACTCTCGCGTAGCGCGTTCGGATGTAGCAGCATTACAAACCCTTGGATGTAAAGATATCCGCGTAATTGCACCGAATACATTATTGCCAGTAGGCTTTTCAGAATATGGCGAGCATGTTCGCTTGTTCAATAATATGGACGAAGGCGTGACAGATTGTGATGTAATTATTGCTCTACGTATTCAAAATGAGCGTATTGACTCTCCAGCATTATCTTCACAGTCTGAATTTTATCGAATGTATGGCTTAAACAAAGAGCGTCTTGGTTTAGCTAAACCAGATTGTATCGTGATGCATCCGGGACCAATGAATCGTGGCGTAGAAATTGACTCAAGTGTTGCAGATGGAGATCAGTCGGTTATTTTGAAACAAGTAACCAACGGTATTGCAGTTCGTATGGCTGTGTTGGCACTGTCAATGCAAGGCCAACTCCAAGAACAAGGTTTAATTGAAGCGATTACGTTATAAGGAATGGATCACATGAGTATTGTAAAAATTGAAAATGTACGTGTGTTAGACCCAATCCAAAAAACAGACAACGTACAAACTGTATATATTCAAAATGGCAAGTTGGTTGCTCCAGCAGAGCAAGTTGAACAAACGATTGATGGTCAGGGCAAATGGTTAATGCCAACCATGGTTGATTTGTGCGCGCGTTTGCGTGAACCGGGTCAACAGCAACACGGTACACTTAAATCTGAAGGTAAGGCAGCACGTGCTAATGGCATTTTGCATGTGATTACCCCACCAGATTCAAAGCCGATTGTACAAGACAACGGTGCGCTTATTCATGGCTTGATTGAAAAGGCATGGCATGATGGTGGCATTCATATGCATATTATTGGTGCTCAAACCCAAGGTCTAAATGGTAAACAACCTGCAAATATGGCTGGCCTGAAAAAGGGTGGTTGTACTGCAGTTTCAAATGCCAATGCTGCTTTCGAAAATGATGATGTGGTTATTCGTACTTTGGAATATGCAGCGGGTCTTGGCTTAACGGTTGTGTTCTATGCCGAAGAACCACAAATTGCTAAAGATGGATGTACACACGAAGGCTTTATTGCTTCTCGCCAAGGTCTGCCAATGATTCCGGCGCTTGCTGAAACTGTAGCGATTGCAAAATATTTGCTTATGATTGAAGCAACTGGCGTAAAAGCTCACTTTGGTTTGTTGTCTTGTGGTGCATCGGTTGAATTAATCCGTGCAGCAAAAGCAAAAGGCCTACCTGTGACTGCCGATGTTGCAATGCATCAGTTGCATTTAACTGAACATTTAACTGACGGTTTCAATTCACTTGCACATGTTCGCCCACCATTGCGTTCTGAGCAAGATAAAGAACTTTTACGTCAAGGATTAAAAGAAGGCGTAATTGATGCAATTTGTACGCACCATGAGCCTTTAAGTAGTTCGGCAAAAATGGCGCCATTTGCTGAGACTCAGCCGGGTATTACCGCTTTTGATACCTATGTATCTTTAGGAGTTCAACTCATTAATGAAGGTTTATTCGAACCTCTAGAATGGGTTGCTAAAGTTACTAGTGTGCCAGCACAAGTTGCGAATATGACTTCGCGTTGGGAAGGTGAAGCCGGATGGGTGTTGGTAGATCCTGCTTTAAGCTGGACAGTAAGCAAAGATACAATTTTATCGCAAGGCAAAAATACCCCACTGTTGGGTCAAACCTTGACGGGTAAAGTGCTTCAAACTTTTTCTAACTGATAAAGCATTTAGTTAAAGTAAATTTAAAATATAAA
>NZ_JRVL01000225.1:0-5837 GCF_054823985.1 Acinetobacter sp. GN11
CGTCCTACCGCAACGGGAGGAGACGAGGAGATGCTCACACAAAACTATTCCTCAGAAGAAATAATCCTGATGTGGTCGAAAAAACCGGTCCGCGACGACCGTCTGGCAATGTGGCCAGCAGGCAAAGAATAGTGCCCAACCCTATTGCAGTCAAGCATGCAAAATGACATTTGTTTTAAATTAGATCATTAAAAAAGTAAGGCTAAATAATGAAGGAGTTATTGTTAAGTGGGGCGTTATAGAGGGGAGTTTTCTAGGTTTAATGTGGTGCTAATTTTGCGATGTAAGTGGGAAATTAGAGATTTATTATCTCTTTAATACAGCTTCGTTCCCCGTGTCATGATACTTACTTAAGGCTTTGGTTTTAAATCTTCAACCCATACATTAGGTACACCTGCAAAATAATCTCTCAATCTATCTTCCACGTGCTCTAGTTCCCAGACCGCTGCACATTCTAAATCTTTAATTTCCTCATATGTTGCAGGTATAATATTACCTTGGTGATAAACTGAGAATTCCTTGCTAATCATATCTTGCATGAAATATTTATTTGGTATCGCCAAATCTGCTTCAATGGGCTTATTGTCAATCACTACCCACTGACCAGAAGTAATAGCATATTTCATTACGGGCACTCGAAATAATTCTTTTGCTGAATAAATCTTATCGAGACCAAGACTAGAAATATTATCTGTAAAAAAGTCATAAAAAAGTGTTTCCTCTTTATTTATGACCCGACCAAATGCATATTGACCATTTTTTAAATCAATTTGTAATAAAGCACCCTCTTTAAACCTTTGCTTTTTCATGTATTAAACCCCTTGTACGCTCAGTCATAATAGTTAGCTTTAATACTTTTAGGTGAGTTCTAATTAATCATTACACCATATCCTACGCTTGATATCTGATACGCAATCCACTGTAGTACTTTAAATAGATAACATAAATTGATTGAATAACTCTTTAACCTTTGAAGTAGTGTTTGTTTTAACAAAAAAGAATGAAACTTGATTTGGCTCAAACTTTATATGGAAAAGTACAGAATGCTTTTCCGTTAAAAAATCTTCAAATTGATCTGCAAGCTCCAAATCCGGACAAACTAGTATTACGCCGTATTCAGGATCTTCTATAATTTGTACATTAGAAATTGGGTTATTCATTTACTACTTCTCTAAATTTGTTGACTTTCACGCCATTTTTTTAATAAATCCTCAAGCTTCTTTTGTGCATTGAAACGTGGTTTGTCTCTATTTCTATCGTAATAATTGAGCCATTTTGTATTAGAAAACAACCAAAAAGACCAACCTTCATCAGTCAAATCACCGCGTGTTACCACCGCTTCTTTCACACCTTTTCCTAATACTTTTTCACGACTAACGAAGAAATTATTTTGAGCAAGAAAATTTAAATAATATGTATATATTTCTTCTGTTTGAAAATAATACTTCTCATCACGAACCCATTCATCATCGATTAGTACAACAGCTTCTCGATTAAGCGAACCTGGTACATTTATCGCTTTACATGAGCTTTCTACTTCTACTATTTTCACTATGGCATACTCTCTTGCAGGACATTATGAAATGGATTGCTCATAATCTATGTTCCAACTGTTTGTTAAAACACTAACAAAATTTATCATCAATATACTGATAATATTTTTTACTACTTCATATGTTTGCATTTCAAATTAAGTTGAAAAAAACAGGCTTCATCAAAATTGCGATGCAGCCCTTGAACACCCAATAAGGGACACTTCGTCCCCATCTGATTATTTAGCACTCAATTGCATTAACAGCGAGGCCACCTTTTGAAGTCTCTTTATATTTCTCAGACATATCTTTGCCTGTTTCTTTCATGGTCTGAATAACTTTATCGAGCGTCACAAAATGCTCACCCTCATCATGAAGTGCCATTTGTGCTGCATTAATGGCTTTTACCGCAGCAATTGCATTTCGCTCAATGCAAGGTACCTGAACCAAACCACCAATCGGGTCACACGTTAAACCCAAGTTATGTTCAAGTCCGATTTCAGCCGCATGCTCCACTTGTTCAGGTGATGCACCTAAAATCTCGGCTAAACCAGCCGAAGCCATCGCACACGCTGAACCGACTTCACCCTGACATCCCACTTCTGCACCAGAAATAGAAGCATTGAGCTTACATAAAATACCGACTGCCGCCGCACTCAAAAAGAAACGAACAACTTTGTCTTCAGAAAAGTCTTTAGAAAAAGTCACGTAATAATATAAAACTGCTGGAATAATTCCTGCTGCTCCATTTGTAGGAGCCGTGACTACTCGACCGCCAGCAGCATTTTCTTCATTTACGGCTAACGCAAATAAATTGACCCATTCCATGGCATGAAAAGTCGTCACAATCAGATTTGAATTTTTCTTATTTAATAATTTATCGTGAATTTTTTTAGCCCGACGTTTTACGTTTAATCCACCCGGTAATATTCCTTCGTTAATTAATCCATTATGAATACACTGCTGCATCACTTTCCAGATATCCATAATTTTGGCGCGAATCTCACTTTCACTACGCCAACTTTTCTCATTTTCAAGCATTAACTCACTAACTGATAAATGATGAGTTTTACATAAGCTTAAAAGTTCAGCCGCACTATGAAATGGATATGGAACCTTAATTTCACCAGTCTCAGACTGGGTTTGTGTTAATTGCCTTTGGCTAACAATAAAACCGCCACCAATCGAGTAATACGTTTCAGCATATAAAATTTCTTTCGCCTCGTTATAAGCAATCAGTTCCATTGCATTTGGGTGATGAGGCAAAGATTCATCTAAAAAAAGCAAATCATGCTTATAGTCAAAAGAAATACTCTTTTGCTGATCGAGCTGGATGGCTTTATTTTCAAGAACATCTTCAATCAAACTTGTACTTACTTGAGTATCGATATGTTCAGGGTCAAAACCCATTAATCCTAAAAGAATAGCCTTATCTGTCGCATGACCAACACCTGTTGCTGCAAGCGAACCATATAACTTAACCTGAATTCTAAGCGTCTTTTGTAGATCATTTTGCTTCAATAAATCGTCCACAAAACTACAAGCTGCTCGCATTGGCCCAACCGTATGGGAGCTAGATGGGCCTACACCAATTTTAAAAAGATCAAATACACTTATAAACACGGGGTCCTACCTTCAATTCATTATTATTCGTATGTTCGTCGTTATTGTGTCCTTTCGGATAACTCTAAAATTATCATTAAGCCGAGTACAAATCACGAATAACTATTGGCTAGCAGCGCAAAAAGACAACGGTTGAACCATCAACATTGATCGGTTTAATCAAAAATATAAATTGTGGAGCTTTTATCCCCCTAATAGATGTTCTGGAAATAGTCTTTAAATAAGTACGCCAATTTGTATAAATAAAAAACCACAAATATTAGCCATTAGTCGCACCTCTCTATTTTTATTCATTTTTGCTGGTAAAGTGTTTTACATGGTTTGATACAACCTACTTAACTCAGATGCATAATTCACCTGTTCTTGCATCTGATGTTTTTCAGCCTCTAGTCCGCTAGAGGCTTTTTTTATTATTGATATAAAGCCTGATATATTAAATTTATAGAAATAATGAAAGAGAAGAAAAATGAATCACATATTAAAATTGAGTGTTTTAAGCTTTCCGGTTTTATTCTTGAGTGGATGTATTGGCTGTTATAACCCAACAGGTTGTAACCGTGATGATTCGCCTTATTTCTATACAACTCAAATAACTCAAGCCAAAGGCGTAACTGTTCCGGTTGGAACAAAACTGGTTTATAAATCTCAAAAGTCAAAACAGAAAAATGAACAAACTGCTCCACTTAAAGAAGAAAATATAACCTCGATAAAACTACCAAAAGATACTGCTATTCTTTGGGGAGGAATGCCCACAAATCATCTGCTTCAATTTGCTAATTCCGAAATGCAGGGATTTACCGCATACCGAGCCCAAGAAGCCCCCGCTGTATATTCCAATCAATTTTTAAAGCTCTGGAAAGAGTGTGATAGTGATTTAGATATCTCGATCAAAAATAAAAATGACTGGAGTTTTAACCCTGCAAATATGAAAATTATTGGATGCGGAATTAACTATCAAGAAAGAGCTTCGTACAACACCAACAATTCAAGCCAAGATAAAGTTGATATTTTTCTAATCAATATTAACAAGGCTTTACAACAACTGCCTCAACAAAAAGAATATCCAGTCATTCACTATTCCCAAAATTAAAGTCGCAAAAAAGCCCGCATTTCAGCAGGCTTTTTTATTTCAAAATTCGGTCTATTAGCTTTTAATTAAAAAGTTAGCCACATGTTGCATTCGTAATTTTTTTAGAAGCTGGGTCAATGGTGATCGTAACTCGGTTTGTACGATAATCCATGGTCATTGGTTGACCTGGAGCAACTTTACGCACAATTTCTGATTGAGTCTTTTGCTTAATTTGATCATCAGTAAGGCCAGATTGCCCCACTAATTTTTGAGCTTCTTCTGCTATACAGTTCGCTTGATTGTCACGGAATAACTTCCATTCTTCAACGACTTGGCCATTTGGTAAATGACAATAGCCGACTTGACCATTTGCTTCATTTCTAATTTCTAATTTTCCACCTTGTTCAACACAATATTGACTAGCTGGATTTGGTGAACCAATTTTTGGTGGAGTTAGATCTTTATGTTGTACAGACGAGCAAGCCGTTAACGAAACAAGTGCCAAGCCAAGAAAAAGAATTTTTTGCTTCTTACTAAAAAAACTAAAGATATCAAAAAAATTCATGTTCCATGTCACTTCTTTACAATAAAAAACTCACTTGAATGATCTAGCAAAATAAATTTAATTTATTGGAAATTAAGATATTCCCAATTAAAAGCTATTTTTGAAATATTCTATTCAGGTCTTTCTAAAATTCGGGGGCCCGATCCATCTTGTCCTAAAATATCTTCAGGATTTCTTAATGGACATTGCTCTAATGATAAACAGCCGCAGCCAATGCACCAGTCCATTTCATCTCTTAACCTCGTTAACTTTTGAATTCGATCATCCAGATTTTCTCGCCAATGACTTGAGAGATCTTTCCATTGCTTAGCTGTTAATTTGCTACCTATAGGAAATTGACTTAAAGCTTCTTTGATTTCATTTAAAGGAATCCCCACCCTTTGAGCAACTTTAATAATCGCAATATATCTTAAAATAATTAAGGGATAGCGACGTTGATTACCATTCGTTCTTATACTTTTTATAAGGCCTTTTGCTTCATAAAAATGAAGAGTTGAAACAGTAACCCCGCTCCTTTTTGCAACTTCGCCCACAGTCAAAACGCGACTAGGGTCAGCTTTTTTATTTTCACTCATTACAATTGATCTCAACTTTACTTGAGGTTTATAAGAGTACGTCTTTGTTTTGTCAAATAAATAACAGGGATTTTGTTATATGTTATGAGCCGCTTTTATCAAGTTATAGGTCTTATCTGTAAAAGCAAAAGATAAAAAATGAATCTGATGATTAAGCCATTTCGATCTATAAAATAACTTGCTGTCAGTTAAATTTAAGAAATTAGTTTTGTAGAGTACAGGGACATCCACAAATCCAAAACATGTTGTAAACGAAAGGCATTGGAGCGCCTAATGGATAGACTTTAATTTGCTCGATCTTATAAGTTTTTTTACGTGATTCAATGTGTAGTATATTATCGTGACGTGCTATCACAATTCCCTTTTTATATAATTTTTTCCTTTCATTCTTTGCATCAAATTTATATACCAAAAAGTAAACTTTTTCTCCTACGCTGATCTTTGAATGATTAACCATAATGTAACCATTACAA
>NZ_JRVL01000226.1:0-5167 GCF_054823985.1 Acinetobacter sp. GN11
AATAGTAGTCGTATATATTTTGAGTTCGGTTGTTAATTTAAAAAGTAGATTTTTCCACTTTCATGAAAAAATCTACTTTTATTAAGACATTTACTCTGCAGGAGGCAAAAGCATAAGAATAGATTCATTTAATAAGTGAGCAACGTTCTCTAGTATTTCATTATCATTAAATTGGCTATCGAATGGCAGGCTCTCTCCATTAGCAATCGATTTTAATTTTTGCCCAAAAGACTCAGCTATAAATAGAGCTTCACCATTTCCCCAAAAGTTTAGGGTTTCGTCTTGCTCTGTATAAAGTAGTCGAGAGGCTGGTTCTAAAAGAACCTCGTATCCTTCTTGTAAGATTTCTTTCAAGTCATCGGCTTCGATTTCATCAGCTTCTGGAATATTATCCGGATATTTGGGTTCACTCATATAAGACATGATAGCGGCATCAAGTGCTGCTGAATCTTGTAATTGAGCCAATACTAAGTCTTTTAGGTGACCTAGTTCGGTTGCGTTAATTTCACCAATTTGGCTCATTTGTTTACGCGCGATGTCTAAAACAGGGTTTTGCAATAAAGTATTAGCTGAAAATTGATCGCTAATACGTTCCATCATTCCTGCAACGTTTGGCATGCGAAAGCCAAATGAGAACGTGAGGCAATCGTCTTCGGCAACGCCATAATGTGCCATTCCGGGTGGAACATATAGTAAATCACCAGGTGCTAAAACTTCATCAAATTGCACATCTATTTCTGGCAGAAGTTTTAATGGTTGATTTGCTACAAATGCCGTATTTGCATCGCACATTTGTCCTAACTGCCAGCGACGGTGTCCGTGACCCTGAACTAGAAATACATCATAAAAATCAAAATGTTTTCCTACTGAACCACCTTTAGGAGCGTAAGAGACCATAATGTCATCGCGGCGCCATTGAGGAATAAATGGAAATTTTTTCCAAAGCTCAGAAAGATCAAAAGAGTAGTGGTCTACAGCTTGTACTAAAAGCGTCCATAGTTTTGGTAACTTTTGAAAGTCACCCTTAGTTAAAGGTGAAGACTTAACATGCCATTCATTTGGATTTTTATCTTTTTGGCGAATGAG
This sequence comes from Acinetobacter sp. GN11, assembly GCF_054823985.1. Lineage (NCBI taxonomy): Bacteria > Pseudomonadati > Pseudomonadota > Gammaproteobacteria > Moraxellales > Moraxellaceae > Acinetobacter > Acinetobacter sp. GN11. Next base: position 1,087 of record NZ_JRVL01000226.1, read on the forward strand.
TCGAGCACTTGCATGTTCCTCTAAAGCAAGTTCTTGCACATCTTGGGGTTCTAAAAGACCGACAATTTCTGGCAACCCGTTACGTACCAGTAAAGGTTTTTTCTGCCAATATTCTGCTAAAAATTGTTCAGCAGTAATACCACCTAAAACTGTTAAGGGTTCTGTCATGGAAATAACCTATTTATAAAAATATCTAAAATTAAGGGATCTGGAGGCTAAGCTGCCTTAAAATATGGCAAAGTTGAATCATTGGTAAGCCCATAAGAGTCGTTTGATCTTGGCCTGTCATTTTTTCGAACAAACTAATTCCTAAACTTTCACACTTAAAGCTACCCGCACAATGGAGTGGTTGATCTAATGTAATATATCGTTCAATTTCAGCTTGAGTTAGGGTTCGGAATTTAACTTGGTAATGTTCAACAAGTGTTTGCTCAAAATTTCTCTCAAGCCATTGCACACTGAGTGCAGTACTAAAAAAAACAGTTCGACCTGAGTTTTCTGCTAACTGTATTTTGGCATTTTCAATGCTCATCGGTTTACCAATAAAGTCATTAGGGGCGTGTTCTCGCCATGCGACTTGATCGGAACCAATAATAATTGCATGTGGGTTTTGTACAGCAATTACTTGAGCTTTGGTGAAAGCTAATCTTTGCGCAAGTTCATCTGCATGGGTTTCATTGCGAGGGCTCTCATCAATATCTGGACTCACACAGATATAGTTAATCCCTAGGCGATCCATTAAGGCTTTGCGTGTTTGACTGCTTGATGCCAAAATAATTTGTGGCTGTACCATTACACTGCAAATTCCATTAAAACATCTAAAGGCACATAGCTTAATACAGCTTGATGACATGCATGTATTTTGATGGGAGGGGCTTGACCAGCTTGATAAGCTTCTACCCAACGAGTTACACAGATACACCAGAAATCACCGGGCTTTAGGCCTGGGAAATCTACTTCTGGTAAAGGGGTAATAAGATCATTCCCAATTTTTTGTGAAAAATTTAAGAAATCAGAGGTCATTTGCGCACATACAGTATGCTGACCAAGGTCTGTGACTGCTGTGTGGCAAAAGCCATTTCTAAAATAGCCAGTAATAGGGTCGAAACAACAGCTTGCTAAAGGTTCCCCTAAAACATTTAAACGATTGATTTGTGGATCTGGATGAATAGACATAATGGATGAAATATCAAATGACTATCTCTATCATAATCAAAACTCAGGCTTTCTACAGCTTTTATGCAAAAAAACTAACCTTTTTTGATGTAATCATTTAAAATTGGCGCGTTTTTAAAATCATAAAGAGAGCTTTACATGAATTTTCAGCGTATGACTGACCTTAACTTAACAGGTAAACGCGTCCTTATTCGTGAAGATTTAAACGTTCCTGTCAAAAATGGTGTGATTACTAGCGATGCTCGCTTACGTGCAGCGTTACCGACTATCAAAGCTGCTTTAGAAAAAGGCGCAGCTGTGATGGTGTTTTCACATCTAGGTCGTCCTGTTGAAGGTGAACCAAAGCCGGAACAATCACTTGCACCAGTCGCTGCTTATTTAACAGAAGTATTGGGTCAAGAAGTTAAATTGTTAACTGATTACCTAGATGGCGTAGAAGTTGAAGCTGGTCAAGTTGTATTGCTTGAGAATGTACGCTTTAACCATGGCGAAAAGAAAAATAATCCAGAGCTTGCACAAAAGTATGCTGCATTATGCGATGTATTTGTAATGGATGCATTTGGTACTGCTCACCGTGCAGAAGCGTCTACTGAAGGTGTAGCTCGTTTTGCTCCTGTAGCAGCAGCTGGCCCTTTATTGGCAGCTGAGTTAGATGCACTAGGCCGTGCAATGCAAACTCCTGAAAAACCAATGGTTGCAATTGTTGCAGGTTCTAAAGTTTCAACTAAACTTGATGTTCTAAACTCACTTTCTAGTATTTGTGATCAACTTATCGTTGGCGGTGGTATTGCAAATACATTCTTGGCAGCTGCTGGGTTTAATGTTGGTAAATCATTATACGAAGCTGACTTGATTGAAACTGCAAAACAAATTGCAGCTAAAGTAAGTGTTCCACTTCCTACAGATGTGGTAGTTGCGGATGCTTCGCAAATTAATTTTGAAGATTTCTTGGGTTCTTTAGCAGCAGCGCAAGCAGTTGTGAAGAAAGTAGAAGATGTAACATCAAACGACATGATTTTAGATGTTGGTCCTGAAACAGCTAAAGCATTTGCAAATATTTTAACTACCTCAAAAACGATTCTTTGGAATGGTCCTGTAGGCGTATTTGAAGTTGATCAGTTTGGTGAAGGTACTAAAGCACTTTCTTTAGCTGTTGCACAATCTGCTGGTTTCTCGATTGCTGGTGGCGGAGATACTTTAGCTGCGATTGATAAATATAACGTTGCTGATCAAATTGGTTATATTTCTACAGGTGGTGGTGCATTCCTTGAATTTGTTGAAGGAAAGACTTTGCCAGCAGTCGCTGTTTTACTTGAGCGTGCTTAATACCGTTATCTAAAAATAAGAAGGGATTGGGTAACCAGTCCCTTTTTCATGCATAGGTCATAAAACTGTCATATATCTGCAATAAAATAGCGAGCATTAAATCACCAACTGTGGACAATAGTGATGAATTTAAAGCTTACATTTGCTGCTCTGTTAATTGTACCGATGATGTTGACTGCTTGTGCTAAGAAAGATGAAGCATCTCAGGCTGGACAAGAATCAGCAGCTTCTACGGCTGTTTCTGAAAAAGTAACACCTGAGCAACAAGCAGCAATTGATGCGATTGATAAGCCAGTTTTAGATGAAAAGAATACCGATGTGGTTGAAGGTAGTGCACCAAGTGAGGCTGCTGCTTCAGAAACACATTAATTTGTTGTTTTTTGTTAAAAAATCCCTGCATATGCGGGGATTTTTTTTGAAATACTGTGATTTGTTGCTGAATTGAAATAAATGAAAGGGTAGAATAACCCGCACTACCTGGGAGGATATTATGGCACTCATTTCAATGCGCCAGCTCTTGGATCACGCTGCTGAACATAACTACGGCGTACCAGCATTTAACGTAAATAACTTAGAACAAATGCGCGCAATCATGCTTGCCGCGGATGCAACCAATTCACCTGTAATTGTTCAAGCATCAGCTGGAGCTCGCAAATATGCAGGCGCTCCATTCTTACGCCATCTTATTTTGGCTGCAATTGAAGAATGGCCACATATTCCAGTGGTAATGCACCAAGATCATGGTACAAGCCCTGATATCTGTCAGCGTTCAATTCAGCTTGGCTTTAGCTCGGTGATGATGGACGGTTCATTAGGTGTAGACGGTAAAACACCTACATCTTACGAATACAATGTTGATGTAACTCGTAATGTTGTTGCTTTAGCACATGCATGTGGTGTTTCTGTCGAAGGTGAGATTGGCTGTTTAGGTAGCCTTGAAACTGGTATGGCTGGTGAAGAAGATGGTGTGGGTGCAGAAGGTGTACTTGACCATTCACAACTTTTAACTTCTGTTGAAGAAGCGACTCAGTTCGTTGCTGATACAAATGTTGATGCACTAGCAATTGCAGTTGGTACTTCACACGGTGCGTATAAATTTACGCGTCCACCTACAGGCGATATCTTGGCAATTGACCGCATTAAAGAAATTCATGCGGCATTACCAAATACTCACCTTGTAATGCATGGTTCGAGTTCTGTTCCACAAGAATGGTTAAAGGTAATCAATGAGTTCGGCGGTAATATCGGCGAAACTTATGGTGTACCTGTTGAGCAGCTTGTAGAAGCAATCAAACATGGCGTACGTAAAATCAACATTGATACTGACTTACGTTTAGCTTCAACTGGTGCGATTCGTCAGTTTTTGGCTGAGAATCCATCTGAGTTTGATCCACGCAAATACTTTGCTAAAACAGTTGATACAATGAAGCAAATTTGTGTTGATCGTTATGAAGCATTTGGTACAGCTGGAAATGCTGACAAGATCCGTCCAATTTCTTTAGAGAAAATGGTTGATCGTTATAAATAATTCCCGTTAGGGTTTAATTTAAAAAAACCGGTTATTTTATATAGCCGGTTT
>NZ_JRVL01000227.1:0-1092 GCF_054823985.1 Acinetobacter sp. GN11
AAAAACAATAAGAAATTTAAATACTTGTTATAAAAGCTACATTGACACCTCTAAACTCTCGGATTATGCTTTGCGTGCTGGCCTACATTGCCAGTTGGCTTTGACAGGCCAGAACCTAAGACATTGAAAAAATTTGTTTTTTTAATGTAGACTCGTTCGTCCCCCCTTTTTGTTGCGGTAGGACGGAAGGGGGACACCCTCGGGTGTGCTGATTCTTAGGTTCAGTCTGTCAACCCTCTTTCGTTCTACCACCATTATTTGACAGTAATGCGGTAGGACTTCTTTTACCTAAGGAGTCGCTCATGCGCAACATTTCTATTTTATTGGCAACCATTGCCAAGCCTTTTATTCCAATATCGTTTAGCTCATCTTTAAAACTGTTTAATTGAAAATACGTTTTAAAGCTTTAGCTCGTCACGACTAAAAACTTATATCAACAATAAAACTTGAGATGAGTTAAGCACCGTCTTACGGCTTTGCTGTGCCTTTTTTTCTCCCAGAAAGGGCACAGGCTTTTTATCTCATTTAGAAACAACAAGAATTTATAACGGTAAAACTATGCCAACTTTAGAAACGACTTCAAAAAAATTAAAAGTTATTCATAGCGCAGTAGATCTATTTAATCTCTATGGATTTCACAACACGGGCGTAGACCTGATTGCCAAAGAAACTAAAATTCCAAAAGCCACGCTTTATAATTACTTTCACTCGAAAGAAAAGCTGATTGAAACATGCATAAGCTTTCAAAAAAGCCGACTCAAAGAAGAAGTACTGGCAATTTTCTATTCACACCGCTACCCAAAACCAAGCGATAAACTCAAAGAAATTGTCCGTTTACATGTGGATGTAAATAGCGTTTACCATCTTTTGTTTAAAGCCATTTTTGAAATAAAACAGCTTTACCCAACGGCTTACCGCATGGCCGTTGAATATCGAAAATGGCTACTTCGAGAGCTTTTTGATTTGGTCTTTAGTCTAGAAACTAATGCATTCACCCCCAATGCCAACATGGTTTTAAACCTAATTGATGGCTTGATGCTACAGGTTTTAAGCTCAAATCGTGTGGATGAAAGGGAGGTGGTGTTGGAGAGG
>NZ_JRVL01000228.1:0-3042 GCF_054823985.1 Acinetobacter sp. GN11
TTAATTGTATTTTTAAATTAAGTAAAGCGATCCATGCTTATTCATTTCTATCTTTTAACTTTCAATGTGAAAGTACAAAGCGGAAAGTCGTTTTAGACAATCTCGGTCTGCCCTACTTGGTGATAAGCACGGTTAAAATAAACCAAACTTTGGTCATGCTGGCTTTGTTTAATCGCCACAATCGGACAAATAAGAATAGTGTGTGTGCCGACTTGTTGAACTTGCTCAATCTCGCAATCGAAACTCACCAAAGCATCATCTAACACAGGTGAACCCGTTTCTAACTCAACCCATTCGCCATGTTTAAAGCGTTCTTCTGGCGTGAGCTTAGATGAAAATGCTTTTGAAATATGTTCGTGGTGCGCGCCTAAAACGTTCACAGTTAAGATTTTGTTATCTAGGAAATGTGCATGTGAGCTCGCAGATTGGTTCATACATACCAATAATGTCGGAGGTGTGTCAGTCACACTACAAACAGCAGAGGCAGTAAATCCAAAACGGCCAGACATGCCTGCCGTAGTCACAACACTAACCGCACTTGTGAGTAAAGACATTGCATTTCTAAAGTCTGTTGCTTGAACCATGACATTATTCCTAAATTGAATCGTACCTTGTCCTGAGTGTTTGCTATACCGCCCAACTCCATCAGGAAGGTACTTTATCGACATGAGTCCTGATTACAACTACATGTAGTAAGTAAAATGAGGGTTACTTGTTTGATTATCAACTGCCATCAAAAAAGTAACCCTTTATACCACTTATTGGTAAATATTAAGCAGTAAGATCAAAACCAGTAAGTTCTCTGCGAACGATTTCTGCACCTGCACTTAAAGCATTTAACTTGCCACGTGCCACTTCACGTGTAAGAGGCGCCATACCGCAGTTTGTGCAAGGGTAAAGCTTGTCAGCATCTACAAACTGAAGCGCTTTACGAAGTGTATTAGCCACTTCTTCTGGTGTTTCAATTTGGTTAGATGCAACATCAATTGCACCGACCATCACTTTTTTACCACGAATGAGTTCGAGTAAATCGATAGGCACATGCGAGTTGTGACATTCTAACGAGATGATATCGATGTTAGATTTTTGCAGTTTCGGGAAAGCTTCTTCGTATTGGCGCCATTCCGAACCAAGTGTCTTTTTCCAGTCAGTGTTGGCTTTAATGCCGTAACCATAGCAAATGTGGACCGCAGTTTCACACTTAAGACCTTCAATTGCACGCTCTAAAGTCGCAACGCCCCAATCATTTACTTCGTCAAAGAATACGTTAAATGCAGGTTCGTCAAACTGAATAATATCTACACCAGCAGCTTCTAACTCACGCGCTTCTTGGTTCAAAATTTTTGCAAATTCCCAAGCAAGTTTTTCACGGCTCTTGTAGTGACCATCGTAAAGCGTATCAATCATGGTCATTGGGCCAGGTAATGCCCACTTAATTGGTTGATCAGTTTGCTGACGTAAAAACTTAGCATCTTCAACAAACACAGGCTTTTGACGAGACACTGCACCTACAACAGACGGTACGCTTGCATCGTAACGGTCACGAATTCGAACTGTTTCACGCTTCTCAAAATCTACACCATTTAAGTGTTCAATAAACGTGGTCACAAAGTGTTGGCGGGTTTGTTCACCATCGCTCACAATGTCGATGCCAGCAAGTTGTTGTTCGTGCAACGCCAAACGTAACGCATCTTTTTTACCTTCAAGCAGACCTTCGTTTTCGAGTTTCCAAGGCGACCAAAGCTTTTCAGGTTCTGCAAGCCAAGACGGTTTAGGTAAGCTGCCAGCAGTTGAAGTTGGTAATAATTTTTTCATGATCAATGACCTATATGTTGATTAATTAAGAGCGTAATTAGCAGACCACTGCTCAAGAATCGCTTGGTATGGTTTGATAAATTGCTCTTCAACAAACTTCCCTTGCTCAATAGCGAGGCGGCTACGTTCTTCACGGTCATACACAATTCGAGTAAGTGAGTAATCTTCATTTTTCAAGCTTGGCTGATAAGATTTTCCGGCAACTGAATTTGCGTTGTAAATTTCAGGGCGGTAAATCTTTTGGAACGATTCCATGGTGCTGATGGTGCTGATCAACTCAAGGTTGGTGTAATCACTCAGCAAATCACCAGTAAAATAGAACGCCAAAGGTGCAGCACTGTTTTTCGGCATGAAATAGCGAACTTTTAAGCCCATTTTTTGGAAATATTCATCAGTTAATGAATAGTCTTCTTGCTTGTATTCCACACCCAAAACAGGATGTTCATTTTCAGTGCGGTGATACACTTTAGTTGTTGAAACACTTAAGCAAATCACTGGCGCTTTTTTAAAGTTTGCTCTGTAAGTCTCAGAGTTAATAAAGCTCTTAAACAAGTTACCGTGCAATTCGCCAAATTTCTCTGGAGTGCTAAAGGTAGACTGATTTTTATTGTGGTCTAACAAAAGCACACTAAAGTCATAGTCACGTACATAAGACGAGAAGTTATTGCCTACAATACCTTCAATGCGTTCATTGGTCTTTTTATCAACAATATTGGTTTTCAATATTTCGATTAAAGGAAGCGCACTGTTATGGCTTGCAGAGTCAACATTCATTTCAACTGAAATGATTTCAAGTTCAACCGCATAGCGATCGCCTTTAGGGTTGTCCCAATGAGCTAAAGTATTAAAACGATTGTCGATCATCTGTAATGTGTTGCGCAGATTCTCTTGACGGCTCATCCCTCTCGCCAAGTTAGCAAAGTTGGTTGTAATACGCGTATTGTCTGCTGGACGATAGTTTTCATCGAAACAAATACTCTTAATCGTAAATGTAAATTCTTTACTCATTTTGATCAGTACCCTAATTTCTGAGATAAACCTAAAAATATTTCGAGCTCTTTTTAAACTTTCCAGCCTTGCCAGATTTGTGCCTTATGGTCTTATCAAAACTGAATTACTGGAACACTTCAGAGCGTGAATAGATTTATACCGCAATCACAACATGAATAAAAATGATTTAGTCTCATTCAAAACTGAGTGAAATTCATGTTTAGAGTTTAATAAAGA
>NZ_JRVL01000028.1:0-43344 GCF_054823985.1 Acinetobacter sp. GN11
TGAAATGCATGCAACTTTATATATTGAAAAAAGTAACAAGCAACCAGCTGAACTTTCAAATCAGATTAACCAATTGATGAATCAGGCACTTGCTGTTTCTCGTAAATATCCACAAGTAAAAGTGGAAACTGGTGCTCAAAGCACTTACCCAATTTACGATAACGATAGTAACAAGCTAAAAGAATGGCGTGGCCGCGCTGAAATTCGTCTTGAAAGTAAAGACTTTAAAGCTGCAAGCCAGTTAGTCAATGAATTGCAACAAAGCTTCCAAACTCAATCCATTAATTTTACAGTTTCAGATGAGCAACGTAAAAAAGTTGAAAATGATTTGATGGTCGAAGCATCTAAAAACTTTCAACAACGTGCTCAAATGTTGACTCAAGCATGGAATAAAAGCCAATACACGCTCGTTAACTTAAACTTAAATACTAACAACTATTTCCCACAGCCTGTAATGCGTGCCAGCATGGCTAAGTTCGCTGCTGCCGAAGCGGCTCCAGCTCAAGACATGGCAGCTGGTGAGTCTAAAATTACTGTGAATGCAAACGGTTCAATCCAATTTAAATAATTTCTTTCTCTAAAAAAGCCACATGAAATATGTGGCTTTTTTTATGTATAAACCAAAATATTTAACTCAAATTTTGCAGAGAATCCCAAGCAGCTTTCGCCAAAATATCTTTATAAACTTTTGGATTTGAAGGCACACGTTGAGATAACCACGCACGGCAATAGTTCTCTGTAGATCCAATCACTAATGAAAGTAATAGCTCATGAGGGATAGATTTTAAAAACTCAGCCTCAGCATAATTTGAAATTTCGCTAAAGATCTTTTGATTTCTTAATTTATTTTTCTGAACAAGACATTCCTGATCTTCCCCCTGCATCACACTAAAACGAGCAGATATTAAAAATTTAGCGAACTCAGGCTGTTCACTTACCCAATCAACATAGCCATGAATAAAAGCATATAACACTTCTTGAAGAGAGTTTGTACCCTCCAAATAGTCATCTCTTAATGCAGCTTGGTCATCTAAAGCTGCAAAGAATAAAGTCGCAACAATCCCTTCTTTATTTTTAAAGTGGTGATAAATAGCCCCTACACTGCTGTCAGATTTCGAACGAATCATTTCAATGCTAGTGGTTTCAATTCCATTTTCTAAGAAACAAGACAAAGCATCTAATAAAATCTGTCTTTTTAAAGCAGCCCTTCTGCCTGGATATAACCGTTCTAATAACTCTTGTGCAGATTGCATTGTTTGTTCCCTAACCAGTTATCGGAGATATTCTGAATGACTTGACTCACTTTTGTAAACAGAATTATATTCCGTTAAAGAATATAATTCTGTTTTTATTAATATGGAGCTTTAAACCATGGCAACTACTTTAGAACTTTGGAACAAAGTGTCTACTTTTCCGAAAGGAAAATGGACTTTCTCACGCATGCTATGTTTAAAAGCACCGTATTTCGGCAGTATTTCGCCGCTATTTATTGAGTTAAAACCGAATTATTGTGAAATAGCCATTAAGAAAAAACGTTCTGTTCTCAATCATATTGGAACAGTTCATGCGATTGCGATGTGTAATATGGCCGAGCTTGCAGGTGGCACAATGACAGAAGTTACTGTGCCTTCCACACATCGCTGGATTCCCAAAGGTATGACTGTCGAATATTTAAAAAAGGCAGGAACAGACTTAATTGCAGTTGCAACGCCTGTAGAGAAAAATTATGACTGGGATAAAGCTGGGGAATATTTAGTGAATGTAGAAGTCTATGACTCTCAAAAAGAGAAAGTCTTCCAAGCTATAATTACCATGTGGATTTCTAAAAAGAAGTAATAAAAAAGCCCTGAACTGATCAGGGCTTTTTTTGTTTATTTTTTAAATGGTAAGGCATATTTTAAGATACGACCAACAACCTGACCAAACTGTTTAGTCAAACTTGCGTTGTTATAATTCAGGCCATATTTTTTACATACAGCTTCAACTTTTGGTGCCATTTGGCGATAACGGCGCGCTGGAACATCAGGATATAAATGATGCTCAATCTGATGGCTTAAATGTCCGCTCAAAATATGTAATGCTTCTGAACCTTTTAAGTTTGAAGAACCACGAATCTGGCGCATGTACCAGTGACCACGGCTTTCATCCTGTAAAACAGACTTTGGAAATACTTCTGCATCTTTAGTAAAGTGACCACAGAAAATAATCGTAAACGTCCAGATATTACGAAGACCATTCGCAACCAGATTTCCTGTCAATACAGGTAATGCTGCTGGCCCTGCAATTAATGGGAAAAAAACGTAATCTTTGAAAAGCTGGGTACCAATCTTTTTATTTACTGGTTTTAATTCTTCCACGAATTTTGCCATGCTCTTACGCTTATAAAGAACGCGACCAATTTCAAGGTTCTGAATAGCTACGCCCCATTGGAACAATAAGCAAAATGGAATGCTATAAACCGGTTGAAACAAGAAACCTGGTTTCCAGCGTTGCTCTGGGAATAAGCGAAGTAAACCATAACCAATGTCATCATCGATACCTTTAATGTTGGTATATGTGTGATGTTTATAGTTATGCGTTTGACGCCAGTTATCAGAAGTACCAACTGTGTCCCATTCGTAAGTTTGACCATTAAATTTAGGATCGTTCATCCAGTCGTATTGGCCATGCATAACGTTATGACCAAGTTCCATGTTTTCCATAATTTTAGAAAAGCCTAATAGACCTGTTCCTAAAACCCAAGCTGGTGGGAACCAACCTGCAAATAAACATGCTCGGCCTAAAAAGCTACTGTAGCGAACTGCTGCATAGACACGGCGGATATATTTAGCATCTTTCTCACCCAAATCATCCAATACTTCTTGTTTGATCTGATCAAGCTCTTTTGCAAATGCGTCAAGTTCTGCTGGAGTCAAATCTCGATTTTTAGGATTTTTAAAATATTCGACTTTCACTGGCATATTCATAAAAGTTCTCTCTTAAAGATCAATAACTAGATCAGATTGTGCTGAGTTCACACAAATTTTGAGTAATTGGCTTGGTTCGGTATTTTCACTACCGTTGAGTAAGTTACGTGTAGAACCTTGAGCTTTACTACAAACGCACTTATTACAAATTCCCATACGGCAGCCGTGTGTTGGCTTGAGGCCTTCATGTTCCAGACTCACCAAAATTGATTCGCCTTTTGGAATTGCAATAACCTTATTAGACTGGGTTAATGTGACATTTACATAACCAACTTCAGCCGTACTATCACGCGTTAAGCTAAAAGCTTCTGTTAAGACAGTTGGTGCTTTTTCAAAAAGCTGTTCCACTGTTGAAACGAAACCAGAAGGTCCACATGCATATATGGTGCTATTTTCCAAATCGTCTACTAATGCTAAATGCTCTGCATTTAAACGTTCATCATTTGGTGTTTCTTGTGTATAGAAAACCTGATAACTAAAATTTGGGAATTGCTGCGCAACTTTTTCAAAGTATTCAACAAAAGCTGCATCTGAGCGTTGCTTTACCCAATATAAAAGCTGTACTTGAACTTTATCTAACTGCTGACTTTGTTTAATTGCAGTGATTAAGCTCAACATTGGGGTAATACCACTACCCGCAGCCAGCATAATTAATTTGGGTGTTTTGATATTTTGTTGCATGTCGCCATAAGGCTGACCAAGCTCAAAAACATCGCCAATTTGGCTTTCAGTCATAAACCAGTTACTGACGATACCATCGGCTACTTTTTTAATCGTTAAACGTAAATGTTGTTCGTCAATTTGCGTCAAGCTATAAGTACGTTCATAACGACGACCAGCAATTTCAACAATGACAGGATGATGCTGACCAGCAACCCCTATTTTCACTAAACGGTTACATTTTAGTGTAAGACTTACCATGTCATGAGCGACAAATTCTTTTTTTACAATTTGAACAAGCCCATGTTTTACAGACCATAAAGGATTAACTTTTTGTAGCCAGAAGTTAGCCATTTCTTTATCAAAAATGGTTTGTGTCAATGAATTGAATAGAGAATTTCTCTTTTCGATTGCTTGCATAGCTGGAGGCTCTGTCGCTCTTTTTTAATTATTATACACATGTATATATATTTGTATATACACCCGTACTTTTAATTACAATTTCACAAGTTCAGCTTCTAAGGCTATAATCCTAAGAGTTTACAAATATATTGAACAGCATGACCCAATCTTCACTTTCTCAGAACCTGAATGACACACCTCTACAACAAGATGTCATTGAAATTAAAACAGCTACGCGTTCTGTGGGAAGAAAAGCGACAATTACTAAAGAAGAACTTTTTCAGGCTGCTCTGAATCTGATTGGCCCACAAAAGAGTATTGCTTCATTAAGTTTACGTGAAGTAGCACGAGAAGCTGGCATTGCGCCAAATAGTTTCTATCGACACTTTAAAGATATTGATGAGTTAGCCATTTCTTTAATTGACCGTGCAGGTATTGTTTTACGTAAAATTATCCGTCAGGCTCGCCTACGTGCTTCCTTACAAGAAAGTATTATTCGCAGTTCTGTCGATATTTTTCTTCAGCAGCTCGATGCCGATGAAGGTAATTTAAGTTTATTACTACGTGAAGGCTTTACAGGTTCTACCTCTTATAAAGCTGCGGTTGATCGTCAATTAAACTTTTTCCAGCAAGAGTTACAAGAAGATTTAATTCGTCTAGAGCACTTAAACAACAACCACCTATACCACCCTGAACTTGTTGCAAAAGCAATTACGCAACTTGTGTTTCACATGGGCGCCAAAGTGATTGATCTTCCAATTCATCAACGTGCGGAAGTGGCTGAGCAAACGATGATTATGATTCGAATGATTTTAGAGGGTGCTCGGCATTTGGATAAAGCAGAAATTCGTTAAAATGATCTAATGAATGGCTTGTTAATGAACAGGCCATTTTTACATCTAACTCCTCTATTTTCCAATAAAAATATAATTCACTGATTGAAGCGAATAGCTTGCAAGAGTATAAATAATTATTCCATTGGCTCTTTTTTCTATATTCCCAACGATCTCAGGGATCAACATGCAAAATTTGAATAATCGTCAAAGTCTGATTGCAAGCTACATTCTTATGGGCATCTTTTTGCTTTCGGTTATCCCATTACATCTATTAGCAAGTTTTTTTGCAGGCTTTCTTATTTATGAAATTATTATTAGCTTAAGCTCGGTTGTAGAGCGTTATATTGATGGTCAAAGAGCCCGCATTTTTATTAGTATTTTATTAAGTATTATTACAATTTCACTCATTGCATTTTTCTTTACAAGTTTAATTAGCTTTGTTGTTCATGATTTAAAAGGTGTAGGCATCCACAACATCAACAGCAAAGTTGATCAAACCCTGCTGCATTTACAAGCTGAAGTCAGCAAATATCTTCCGGGCTATATTCCTGATAGCGTGACAGAATTAAAAGATGAAATTTTCGCGTTTATGAAAGATAACGTGACTATATTAAAAAATACCAGTTCCGATATTTTGCATAACTTCGTGACGATGGTTATGGGCCTCATTATCGGTATTTTGGTCGCTATACATGGTTTTCACCGCCGTACTCCGCAACCTGTTTTTAAATCTCTTCTGATCCAACGTATTCAGAAATTATCAATTTCATTTAAAAATGTCGTTTTTGCACAAATAAAAATTTCAGCAATTAATACGCTGCTCTTTATTTTATTTGCCTTTATTATATTACCGCTTTGGGGAGTCCACCTTCCTTTTGCCAAAACTCTTACTATTTTGACCTTCATGTTTGGACTGATTCCAATTTTAGGTAATCTTATTTCCAATACATTAACGTTCATTGCCGCTCTTACTGTTTCCCTTGGACTCGCAGGTGCAGCGTTGCTCTATCTCATTCTGGTTCATAAACTCGAATATTTTATTAATGCTAAAATTATTGGGCATAAAATTAATGCAAATGCATGGGAGATTTTATTAGCAATGCTGGTATTTGAGTCAATTTTTGGCTTAGGTGGTTTAATCGCAGCTCCAATTTTCTATGCATATTTAAAATTAGAACTAAAAGATGCTGGTCTCATCTAATTCAAAATAGATCTATAAAAAAAAAGCGCCCTCTAGGCGCTTTTTTTTATTTGAAGTTAATTATGGCTTAACCACAACTAATACTTGAATCGCTTCTGGCGTAACAGTTAAACCTTCAAGCAAGCTCAAACCTTCTTTTTGCAGCTTTTGTAAACGGTCAATTTCATCTTGACGAATACTTGGGTTGAACTGTTTTAAATAAGTTAAACGGTCAATTTCATATTGCCATTTACTACCATAATGCTCTTTTGCTTGCTGCTGAAGCTGTGGCAAATCAACTTTTGCAATATCCAACGCTTGTTTATAACGTTCCTCAATGATATCACGGCGAGCTTTAACCACCTGACGACAGCTATTGCCATCTAAGTGATGTAAATATGGTTTCAAAATTGCTGGATCAATTTTTTCAGACAAATCTTGACCAGTTTCGCTTAATAGCACACGAATTAACTGCTTAGGTAAGCTCGATGGTAGATTCAACGCCTTAGGCGCAACTACATCGACTTTAAACCACACTTCAATTAATACTGAACCCTGCTTTAATGCATTAGATTTGAGTACAGCAACATTGGTACTACCAAATGATTGCGTACGGATCATTTCCATTACACTTTCAATGAATGGATGCTCTAAAGTTAAATATTGAGCATCTTCACGAAGCTGAGCCTGATCACGATAGAAAGTAGCTGTCATGCCTTCTTCGTCTAGAGCCAAACCTTGCACTTGCATTTGGTCTGTTGGACGAATAATCACAGTACCGTTACTTTGCTCATCAAAGTCAATATTGGTTGATGACATGAAACGCTTCACAAACATTGGTAGCGTTGTATTGTCATCATAATCTTCTAAAGCCTGAACAATCTCTTGCGCCACGATAGGACGACATGAGTTATATTCAAGTAAACGATCTCGGCCCGCTTGAAGTTCAGCTTCTAAAGCTTGACGTTGAACATTCACTTCTTCAAGCAAATCTTCAAATGTTTGACCTTGGTCTGCAAGTAAGCAATCTTTCAATTCAACAATAAAGTTTTCTTGCAGCGTTTGCGCTGTTGGTGAAATATTGCTGAAAATATTAAGTGCTTCATTGTACCAACGGAACATACGCTCTTGAGCTGTTCCAACAAGATATGGCACATGAATCTGAATACGGTTTTCTTGACCAATACGGTCTAGACGTCCAATACGTTGCTCTAAAACATCTGGATTAGCTGGTAGATCAAATAAAATTAGATCACTGGCGAATTGGAAATTACGGCCTTCAGAACCAATTTCCGAACACAGAAGAATCTGTGCACCATAGCTTTCTTCAGCAAAATAGGCAGCCGCTTGGTCACGTTCAAGTAAGCTCATGCCTTCATGGAACATTGCAGTACGAATGCCTGCATGCAAACGCAATACATTTTCTAAAGCTTCAACAACGGGTCCACTACGCGCAATTAAAAGCACTTTTTTATGCTTAAGATCTCTGCGCAGAATTTCCATTACCCATAGCACACGTGGGTCATTTTGCATCCACGAACCATCAAGGTGTGCTTCTTCAGGCCACATCTGCTCACGCAGTTTTCCATCTTTTGACCAATCTTCTGGTGCTGGTAATGGTGCTGGCTGACAATCACGCCCTGGGAAGCCTTGAATTGCTTCACGCGTATTACGGAATAAGATACGACCCGTACCGTGACGGTCTAATAATTCGTGAATTGCTCTAAAGCGTTGGTCCGGCTGGTCTTCAATACTGTGACCTAACAAACCTTCTAAAGCAGATAAATGCTCTGGAGCTAAAGGCTGATCAGACATGAGTACTTCAGCAATTTTTGCAGTCTGCTGATACTGAGTTTCTTCATCTAAGAAGCGCTCTAAACTACTAAAACGCTGCGGATCAAGTAAACGTAAACGTGCGAAATGACTTTCCACACCAAGCTGTTCAGGTGTTGCAGTAAGCAATAACACCCCAGCCGTATTTTCAGCTAGCTCTTCAATTAAATCGTAACGGTCATTACCGCCTTCTTCTTCGCTCCACATCAAATGATGTGCTTCATCGACCACGAGCAAATCGAAGCCAGCTTCTATTGCTTGCTCACGTAAGTCATCATGGTCAACCATCAAATCAACGCTGGCAATAATGCATTGCTCAGTCAAGAACGGGTTGAGTTCTGGATCATGTTCTTTAATAGATGCAGTACGTGTTAAATCAAACAGAGAGAATTGCAAGTTAAAACGACGGCGCATTTCAATCATCCACTGATACTGTAGAGAATCAGGGACTAAAATAAGAATTCGTTCTGAGCGACCGGTTTTAAGCTGTTGGTGGATAATTAAGCCAGCTTCAATTGTTTTACCCAAGCCCACTTCATCGGCAAGTAAAACACGAGGTGCAAAACGTTTACCAACTTCATGTGCGATATAAAGCTGATGTGGAATTAAACCAACACGTGCCCCAACCATGCCACGTAAAGGGCTATTCTGCATTTGTGCTTGCATAAGCATCGCTTCAATACGCAGGTCATACCACTCTTTATAATCAACTTGACTTGCAAGCAAACGATCTAAAGGTTTCGACAACTGAATTTGCGCACCGATACGTGTTTCATTCAGTGCTTTACGATCTTGTTCACCATTTTCTGAGGTACGAACAACGTTGTAACGCAAAACGCCATGTCGGTCTTCAACAGACTCAACAATCCACTTCTTGCCTTCCTGATCTTGAACTTCATCATTAGTGTTAAAGATGATACGAGATAGTGGAGCATTATTACGTGCATAGACACGTGTCTCATCACTTTTGGGGAATAAAATGCTGACAGATCTTTCATCTACATCAATAAGCACACCTAAACCGAGCTCAGTTTCTGTGTCTGATAGCCAACGTTGACCAATAGCATACTGCTGCAATTTTTCCACCTTTCTCTCAAGTTCGCACTACATATTGTACGATGCAAATTAGCTTATTTTTGCATCTTTTTATGTAGTCTTTAAAGCAAAATTTTGAAGCAAAAACCAATTAAATGACTTTGCTACAAAAAATCACGCATTAAAATTTTTACATTAAAACGGTACAGGACAGTCAAAAGTTAATGTTTCTGCTGTGACAGGATGATTAAAACTTAACTGTTTGGCATGCAAACACAAACGCGGCACAAGTTGCTGCTCTGGTGTTGCATACAGCGTGTCACCTACAATTGGATGCCCAAGATATTGCATGTGTACACGGAGTTGATGGGATCGACCTGTAATTGGTGTTAATTTCACACGAGTTACGGGCTGTCCCTGAATCTGAAAATGTTCTAGAACCTGCCAATGTGTTAAAGCAGGTTTGTTGTGAGAAGCGTCTACAATATGTAAAGGTGGTCGGCTTGGATCATAGATAACAGGAATATCTACAGTCCCCTCACCCTCTAAATGACCTGCGACAAGTGCTTCATATATTTTTGAAGTTTGACGATCTTGAAATTGACGCGCAATCGCACTTTGACCACGTTTAGATAAACCAAATACCAAAATACCTGAAGTGTCTCGATCTAGACGGTGAATGAGCAAAGTTTTAGGTTCAATCGCAACCAACCTTGTCAAAACGCTATCATGTAAATCACCTTTACCAGGAACACTCAAGATGTCCGAAGGTTTATGAATCACCATAAAATCATCATCACGATAGATCAGATGTTCACTTAGAAAATCACTCAAAGTTCTATTCCCAAGGTAAGATGAAAAACAAGCGGGCAATAATAAAAAGCTTACGTCCGAATTACAATGCCGTTCGGGTAAATTAACAGCATAATTTGCAAATATTATGGAGCACTTCGGCTCTATAGTCGGTCAAGGCTTCAATAACTGCATAATATGCTGCAATGTCGGTGTTTGCATCAGCTCTTCAGCGCTTAGGCTGGCACCGTTCGCACGCCACAGGTCAACCAGATAATTTACGGCAGACTGATCTAATCCATAGTTTCTTAAATCAATTTCAGGGTGAATCTCCATGGGGTGTCGCCCTACCTGTTCAGCAATTACCAATAAAATTCCTTTATCTGACAAGATATATTCAGGCGGCGCACTTAAAGACCATGAGCGCATTAAGCTCTGCGTATTTAAGTGTTTTATATGGTCAAAACTGATCTTTTCAACCCATTGGATGTGCTGCTCTAAATTAGCTGCCAAAATCGCATCATTTACAATAGCTACATAATCGGTAATTGATAAAACAAGCTGCATGACTTGTTTAAACAAAGGTGACAAATCACCAGCTATCACAACTTGGGCTTTAGCATTTGACGACAGTCGCTGCCCCAACTGCAACATGGTTTGTTGAAGCTGAGATGCATCAATAAAAATAACTGGAATTTCGAGTGCCTGTGCTCTTTTACTTAGTAATTCTAAATGATCGGCTAATGGCTGGTGTGTCCAGTCAGGTGATTTTTCAAGTTCATTTAGCCCAACCATGAGCAAAATACTTTGCGTAGACTCAATCGACCAATTTGAAGTATTTGCTGCTAATTGGATTTTTCGAGGTAAGGGATAAAACATTGTTCTCTACAAATATAAAAATAGCTCAAATTAAAAAGCCCGTTTAACACGGGCTTTTTTGCTTACTTCATTTCGGCGAATGTTTCTTTGGCAGCCTGAATCGTAAACGCGATATCTTCATCAGAGTGAGCAGATGAAATAAAGCCTGCTTCAAATGCTGAAGGTGCCAAGTTTACCCCACGTTTTAACATGCCATGGAAGAACTTTTTGAAAGCTTCAATATCGCACGCCAACATAGAGTCAAAGCTTGTAATGTCTTCTTGATCGGTAAAGTAAAGACCAAACATTGCGCCAGCTTGCTGAGTTTTAAATGGAATACCTGCTTCATTAGCTGCGGCTTGTAAACCTGCAAGTAACTTTTCAAGTTGAGCAGATAAATTGCTATAAAAGTCTGGTTGGCGTAAATGTTTAAACATCTCGATACCCGCACGCATAGCAAGTGGGTTTCCAGATAATGTACCTGCTTGGTATACGCCACCTAAAGGTGCGATACATTCCATGATTTCACGCTTACCACCAAATGCACCAACGGGTAAGCCTGCACCAATAATTTTACCTAAAGTCGTTAAGTCTGGCTTAACGTTATAAACCGATTGAGCACCACCTAAAGCAACACGGAAACCTGTCATTACTTCATCAATAATAAATACAGATTTATATTCATCACACACATCACGAATGGCTTGTAAGAAACCGTCGATTGGTTTCACCATATTCATGTTACCTGCGACAGGCTCAATAATGACACCAGCAATTTCATGACCGAATTTCACAAAACATTCTTTTAATGCAGCAATATCGTTGTAAGGCAGCGTTAATGTATGTTTAGCGAAATCAACAGGAACACCTTTTGAAGTCGGCTCACCCTCACCTAAAGTGAGTAAGCCCGAACCTGCTTTTACTAGAAGTGAGTCTGAGTGACCGTGGTAGCAACCTTCAAACTTCACAATTTTGTCACGGCCAGTGTAACCACGTGCTAAACGGATAGCGGTCATGGTCGCTTCTGTACCAGAGTTCGTCATACGTACCAATTCAATTGATGGCATGATTTCACAGATAATATCTGCCAACGTAGTTTCGTGTACGGTTGGTGCACCAAAACTTAAACCATCTTCTGCGGCTGTTTGTACTGCTTTAATAATTTCTGGATGAGCATGACCCAAAATCATTGGTCCCCAAGAACCAACATAGTCAACATAACGCTTACCATCTACGTCCCATAAATAAGCACCTTTTGCTTTCTCGATGAAAACAGGTGTTCCTCCAACGCCATTAAAGGCACGTACCGGAGAGTTCACACCACCTGGAATGTGTTTGCTGGCTTGTTTAAATAACTGTTCTTGCTTTGGAGATAAACTCATGGAAATGCTCGTCTTAAATATCTAAAAAATAATTTTGAAAGCTTAAGAAAATAATTGTGCCCAGGCCTGTACACGGGCAGGAATTTCAGCAGTTGATCGACCTAATATATCACTAATGACTGCACAGAGGTCAGCCCCAGCCTCAATCACAGGTTTTGAGTTTTCAACCGTTAAACCACCAATTGCACAAATGGGTAAATCATATTGAGCTGCTGCTTGCTTAATCACTTCGACACCCACATTACCTGCTTCAGGTTTTGTAGAAGTCGCATAGACTGCACCAAATGCAATATAAGTCGCGCCATCTGCAATTGCTTTTTGGGCGAGTTCTAATGAGTTTAAGCAAGTACGGCCAATAATGACACCTTCTGGTAACTGCGATTTTGCATCGGTAATTTCACCGTCACTTTGCCCTAAATGCACACCTAATCCAAACTGAGCGGCCAGTTTTAGGTCATCATTAATCACAAAAGGAACTTGATATTTTTCACACAATAGTTTGATCTGTTCAACTTCAGCAGGCTGGTCGGCTTTTTCTACTTTCTTACGACGGTACTGTAAAATTGCGACCTGATGAGTTGCGAGTGCGGCGTCTAATTTTTCTAATAATAATTGGATTGGGTCATCATTGGTAATGAGATATAAACCGCGCATACTCTACTCTCGCTTTAAAAAACTTCGCTAGTATAACGGATTTATAGGACATCATAAGTACCGATTGATATAGGCTTACCAGTACCAATCGGTATATTTAGAATAGAAAGTAAAATTAACTTGGTATTTTGTCATGCTTGCGATCAGTCAAACTCAAACGACCACGTGCAACATCAGACAACATTCGCCAATCAGAAATAAAGCTATAGAAAGGTTGTTTAAAACTCGCAGGTTTATTTTTTTCAAACACAAAATGTCCAACCCAAGCGTTTGCGTAACCCGCTACCAAACCATAGAGTACATATTTGGCTTGTTTTTTACGAATTGCTTTAGAAAAAAAGTATATGCCAATACTACTGCCCACCACATGTAAGCGTCTGCTCATGATGTTACGGTGTTCAGTTAAGTAAAAACGATAAAATTCCTGATAGTTTTTAATCGGCAATTCAAACTCTGGCTGAGCTTCATGATTAAAGTTTATGGGTGCATTCACGATCATCTTCCTGATTTTTATTTGATCAAAACGTCACCTGATTGTACACCTAAATAAAAGCCAAGCATCATATGTTTGATTGTAACTTTCTCTATCAAAACCATTACTTTTAGTACTAAGCTATTATACTCATTCAAGATAGTTTAAATAACTGATTCAGGGAGATACATTATGGTTGAAGTTGAGCTTAAGTTTCAGTTACCTGAATCGAAGAAAAAATCTGTTCAACAATACTTAAAAAAGCATAAAGCACAGCAGATTCATCTACAGGCAAAATATTACGATACCCCCGATCGATTACTCGCAAAAAATGGCATGGCGCTACGTTTGCGTAAAGAAAATGATCAATGGGTACAAACATTTAAAGCCGCTGGTCAAAGCCATCTACACCGCGTTGAAGAAGAAATTCATTTAGGTGTGTGTGACCAAGAACCTGATTTAAACCTTGAGTTATATCAAGATAATAAAGTAGTGACTGATTTACTTAATACAGCCCTAGGTAAAGAAGCTAAAAAATTAAGTTTGCAATTTGAGACTGATGTACAGCGTACTTATCATGTCTTTGAAGCAGACAATACAGCGATTGAAGTTTGCCTTGATGACGGTGTAGTAAAAACTGCAACTGCTCAAAGCATAATTTGCGAAGTCGAATTTGAGCTTAAACAAGGTGCGGTGAAAACGCTTATTCAATTTGCACAGCAATGGATTAATCGTTATGCGCTCTGGCTCGATGTAAGAAGTAAAGCCGAGCATGGTAATTTATTAGCACTAGGACAAGCAGTCTCACCTGCTGTTCATGCCAAAGCCCTGACATTAAATAAAGATATTACTGCTGAACAAGCACTCAAAAAGATTGTCGAAAACTGTTTAGGACAATTCTTACCAAATATGGCTGCAATTGCTGATGGCATTGCCGAAGCTGAACATATTCATCAGGCACGTGTGAGTTTGCGCCGTTTACGTAGCGCACTTAAACATTTTTCTAGCTGGTCAAACGAGGTAAATCCTGTTTGGGAAGAACAAATTGCTGAGCTTTTCCGCCAGCTTGGAGACACTCGTGATGAAGATGCTATTCGCACCGAGGTGTTACCAATCATTAAGCAACATGGCTCACCTGAGCTTTTACTACCCGTTTCGGCACAGCCATTAAAAGAGCTCTCAATACTCTTTACCTCTTCGGAAACGATTAAACTATTACTAGAATTATTAGCATTCGCCTACTCGGAAGAAGACTCAAAGTCCAAATCAGGTGGGTTAAAAAAACATATTAAAAAGAGTTTAGATAAGTTACATCATAAAGTGATCAGCAATGCTGAACACTTCTCTGAGCTTGAAGTTGCTGAACAGCATAAAATACGCAAGACGGCTAAGCAGTTACGTTATTGTGTTGAGTTTATTTCAAGTCTTTATTCTGACAAAAAAGTACAGCAATATTTAAAACAGCTACAACCTGTACAAAATACTTTAGGTCAATATAACGATTTGTTTATTGCTGAAGTTATTTTTAATAAAGCTGTCGAAAATGACTCGTCTTTCTGGTTTGCATTAGGCTGGGTAAAAGCCAAACAACCTCACCTACAAAAGCGCTCAGCAAAAGCTTTACAAACTTTTAGTGATGCTGAAACTTTCTGGTAATTTATAAAAAGTCGCTGTAAACACGCAGCGACTTTTTATCTGTATTTACCAAATACTTTCCACACGCCGTTATCTGCTAACGGGTCATTATAGCTATCACTACGTTGCTTTCTTGGCTTATCACGAGCATCGACCAATTTAAAATGCGGTTCAACCCCTAACACAATACCATTTGTATAAAACCGTGAACGGGTATATTCACTTTGCCCATGCTGGAATACATACGTTCTTAAATCGATGAACTCACGGTGAGCAACTAGAGCCGCGGTATCGTCGCTCTGCAACCATTCTTGCATCGTAAAAATCTGATCAGTTTCGAACTGCCCGCATTTTTCAATAAGACTCGCCACACCACGGAAAGTTTTAGATTCTTTTGCGCGTGTTTTATTAATCCGAATTCGGTCTACATGAAAAAAGAATAACGGTAAATTTAAATGACTTGGCAAATGAAGGGCATCTGGTAATTCATCTTCCATAAATGGCTGAAAAAGCTCTTGTGCCCTTTCAATTAGACCCTGCCATTGGTGATAATAATTTTCGACTTCTTCTTGCAAGCCATAATAAATCGGCAGCCCTTCGACATGCTCTAAATATTGAGGTGGGAAAACATGCTGGCGTAATAAAGCAATATCTGTTTTTAAAGCTTGTATAGCAATTGCATCTTGCATATTAGATTCCCCTTTACTTAGGCTATTTACAGACTAAGTGAAAGGTTTTGTTTCCGCAAGGGTTTGCCTATAATAAGCAGCTCTATTTTTGCGGGAATAAGTCATGTCTCAAAAGATCAATGCAACAGATGTTACTGAAGAAGAAGCTTTAAATGCTGTTTTCTTTGAGCGTGCGGATGAATTCATTAAACAAGCCAATGATTTTTGTCGCCCGCCAAAAGGTGAAAAACCAGATCCAGCCGAGCTGCGTGGTCAAGTAAGTGCAGCAATGTTGTTTGCTAGTGCCCGTTTTAACACATGGGTAGCAGCAAATAATTTTAAAGATGGCGAGGAAATGCGCGCTGCTAAAGATCAAGTGATGTCTTATCTTGTGCAACAATTTCAAATGATGCTTGAAGATAATTTTGATGAGTACTGTGAACAGTTCGAAAATTATTTACGTTTCCGTAAAAATGAAGATTTTCATGCGCATAAACATGATCATTAATATGTTTTAAATACTCAAATAAAAAGCCACAATTTAGTGGCTTTTTATTTGAAAGAAGGCTTTATTTTTTTGCTGCCTGACCATATTGATCAGCCATAACTTCGACTAAATGTTCAGGTTTAATATACTTTTTAATAACTTTATTTACGTCTGCAACAGTCAGCTTTGTTAAATCTTGGTCATGCTTAATACGGTCTTGTAATGTTTTATCTGTTTCAAGCTGTAGATTTAACATTCCATGAATATTACG
This sequence comes from Acinetobacter sp. GN11, assembly GCF_054823985.1. NCBI lineage: Bacteria > Pseudomonadati > Pseudomonadota > Gammaproteobacteria > Moraxellales > Moraxellaceae > Acinetobacter > Acinetobacter sp. GN11. The sequence goes on from NZ_JRVL01000028.1 coordinate 16,132, forward strand.
TTCATCTTCTAATGCCGTAACGCGTTTCTTCATGATATCTGCTTTAGCTGCTGCAAGCTCTTGCTCAGTCACACCATTTTTCAACAAGTCATTCAACACTTTATGTATTGATGCAGACACTTGTGCTGAACGACCCGAAGTATAATTTGCACTAATGCTTAAGGCCCCTACATTCGTATCACGGTCAAGTTGCAGCCCACTTCCAAAACCATAGACTAGTGCATTTTTCTCACGAAGCTCTTGAGCCAAACGTGATGAAATTTGAGACTCACCTAAAATATAGTTAAGTAAAATTAATGCAGATGCATCTGGATGGTTTTTCCCAACTGGAATTGAAAGCACACTCTGGTAGCTACCAAATTCGCGCTGCTCAGACAAAACATGAACTTGCTGTGCTGGGAAATCAACATGATTAATCAAGATTTTTTGATAAGGTTGTTTACCATTCCAACGACCAAATTCCTGATTAAGTAATTTCTGCATTTTTTTCGCATCAAATTTACCCGTAATGGCAATTTGAGCATGGTTCATTGCAAAGAAACGCTCATACAACTCTTTCACTTGCTCTTGAGTTGCGTTTTTCAATTGCTGTTTTGCCAGTTCAGGTTCAAAGTGATAACGTAAATCACCAGGTTGATATTCTTCAAGCAAACGTGAAAGTGTTAAACCAGCTACGACATCTGGCTCGGTATAAGGACGATCAAGGCTTGATAAACTTTGCGATTTAATTAAATCAAATTGAGATTGCTCAAATTTCGGATTTTTCATCACATCAAGAACAAACTCGAAAAACTCATCAAATTTTTCTGATTTAGACTGAATATTAATGGTCATGCCATTGCCGTCAGCACTTGCATAAGCCGCGCCGCCCGCATCAATCGATTTATCGGCAATATCTTGCAAACTGTATTTATCAGAACCACGAAGCAATAAGTATGAGGTTAAATCAACGACCGTCCCTTTATTAAATAAAGATTTTTCTGTTCCGAAATCCATCGTAATCGTGGCATAAGTACGATCATCACGTGTTTCAACTGGGAATAAAGCATACTTCATTCCATTTTTCAGTTTTCCACGGATAATCTTTTTCTCATTACTTTCTACATACTGTTTTGAAGCTTTTAAAAACTCCGCGACTTCTTGTTGATACACCTTTGGATCTTTTAAAGGCTCTGCCTTTGCTTCTACCTGATCTAGCGTTTTAGGTGCCTGTTTTGAATTTTGCTGTTGCGCTTTTTTCTGATCTTCAGGTGTTGGCAAAATATCACCATCAATACGATGCTCAGCCACAAGGAATTGTTTTAAAGTTTGATTCACTTGGTCTAACTTCACATTTTCTACTGAATCTAAGTCTTTAAAATATTGATCCCATTGTCCACCAGCGACCGTGTAATCACTCAAACGTGAACCAAGTGCTACCGCATCTTTAGTGATTAAATCGCCTTGGGTTTTCATTAAACTCTTAACACGATTTAATTCAACTTCAGTGAAAGGCTTACCCTTTTCAATACCCGCTAGCAAAGAGTTTTCAACTTTTTTAGGGTCATTACTTGGTGCATAAATGGCACCCAGAAACACCACATTAAAATCTTGGTCTAACCAAGTACTCGCATCAACATTTGTGGTAATGCCTGTTTCAACCATGTTCTGGTATAGGTGACCACTTGGTTGCATGGTATATAACAAAGGAGCTAACGCGAGTGTCGGCTGAATTTTGGTATTTTTACCATTCATGTAAATATGGAATTTAGCGAGATCACTCCCCTTTTTCACCACAAACTGACGATCTTTTATTTTTGCAGAGTCGAGTACAGGAACCTGTACAGGCTTCGGAACATCACGCGCCGCAATTGGGCTAAAGTATTGATCAACTGTTTTTAATACATCAGTTTTATCGAACTTACCCGAAATCACCATGACTGCATTATTCGGTGCATACCAGCTACGATAAAAACGGTCTAGCTCAGCCATTTTAATCGATTTAAGCTCAGGCAAATCACCAATCGGTAAACGACCTAAATATTGATTGCCATAAGCCGATTTCCACATTTGATCCATCAGGACAGCAAACGGCTGATCCATACGGACTTCACGTTCGCGTTTTACGATTTCAATTTCAGAAGGAACAAATTTTTCTTGTAGAACTAATTTATCCATACGTTCCGATTCAAGATATAACACTTCATTGAGCGCAGTCTTTTCCGGACGAACGATATTGGTATATTTGGTCGAGTAATAATCTGTGCTGGCGTTCGTCATCAATGTATATTGATCTAAACGACGCTGGAATTCTTCCCCTTTAACATTTTTTGTCCCCTTAAAAGCCAAATGTTCAAGCAAATGAGCTAAACCGCTTTTGCCTTGCGGGTCATTTAATGAACCTGTTAAATAAATGGTGTTAATAAAGATTTTATTTTCTTTGTCATTCGGTGCAAGTACAATCCGAAAACCATTATCTAATTTATATTCCTCAATATTTTGCTTGCTTTTTACTAGTGTGGTTTGTGCAAAAGACGCAGCACTTAAACCAAGAATACATAGGGAGAGAGTCAGTTGTTTAAACTGCATAAACATAGAAATACCAATTAATTTGAATAATAAAAAATCAATAGTTGTGGGACTATAGTAGGAAATTTAAGCTGACATTAATAGTAAAGTTTTGAAAAAAAAGCCGTTTATTTAAACGGCCTTATATTTTAAGGAAAAATTTCAGCTTGCATATAAAGTTTCCCATATCCTGAAATTTCAATACGTTCCGTCGACAAAATATTGCAATATAAAATGCCTCCGCGGCTAGAAGCCTGATAAGCCACAATATTATTTTTCCCAAGCTTTTCTGCCCATAACGGTGCTATTGCAGTATGAATTGAACCTGTTACAGGGTCTTCATCAATACCCGCGACAGGTGCAAAATAGCGAGAGACGCAATCATATTGCTGGTCGGCTTTTGATGTTATTGCAACATCCATATCATTTGCTGTAACAGCAGTACGTAACTTACCTAAAGTTTTGAGCAAATTCATGTCTGGCTGTTCATCTAATACATCTTGAACTGACTCATATTCAACAATATAGCCCTGAATATTTTGATAAACAGCTTTAAAAGGTTTGCTTAAAGCTTCACGTAAAACAGCTGGATAATCTTCAACTTGATGAGCTTTACGAATTGGAAAATCCATTCTAATTTTGCCATCATCATCTTGATGAACGATAAAAAGCCCTAAATTCCGTACATGAAAATTAATAATCTTTTTGTCAGTAAAATCTTTAAATAATACAAAAGCACTCGCAAGGGTGGCATGACCACAAAAATCTGCTTCAACCGCTGGAGTAAACCAACGAATTTCATAGTTTTCAGCGTCTATGATTTTTACAAAAGCAGTCTCAGACAGGTTATTTTCAAATGCTATCTTTTGCATTAAATCTGCATCTAACCATTCTTTTTCAACAATCACAGCAGCAGGATTGCCACGAAATAACTCTTTTGTAAAAGCATCGACTTGATACATTTTCATGATATTCAACTCTTTTAAATTAATTCATTGTCTTCAATTTTTTTAAATATAAACAGACACAGATTTTTAAAAATTAGCATTACAGCCATTATTCACACATAAAAAAACGACCCAATCCAATGAGATTGAGTCGTCTCTTACAGTTTATTAATGATGTGTTAGTTCAATTTCATCTTCACTGTTTAATATTTCTTTATCTGTCTGGCCCATTAATTGACTGGTAACAACACCCGCAGTCATTGAACCATTTACGTTTAACGCAGTACGTCCCATATCAATTAATGGTTCAATTGAAATAAGAAGCGCAACCAAAGTTACAGGTAAGCCCATTGCAGGAAGTACGATCAGTGCAGCGAAAGTCGCACCACCACCTACTCCGGCAACACCAATTGAACTTAAAGTCACAATACCCACTAATGATGCAATCCACATTGGGTCTAGCGTGTTAATTCCCATCGTTGGCGCAACCATGACTGCCAACATTGCTGGATATAAACCTGCACAACCATTTTGACCAATGGTCGCACCAAAAGAAGCAGAGAAACTTGCAATAGATTCAGGAATACCTAAACGGCGAGTTTGCGCTTCAATACTCAGTGGAATACTTGCAGCGCTTGAACGGCTGGTAAATGCAAACGTTAAAACTGGAGCAACTTTTTTGAAAAATTTAACTGGAGAAACACCTGTAAGCGTCAAAATAATGGCATGTACGACAAACATAATCGCCAAGCCTAAATAAGATGCTACTAAGAAACCGCCTAAGTTTAAGATATCTGCGACATTCGAACTTGCCACAACTTTGGTCATGAGTGCAAAAACACCATAAGGTGTAAGTGTCATCACTAAACGAACAAGCTTCATCACCCAAGACTGTAAAGTCTGGATTGCAGTTAAAATACGCTGGCCCTTTTCTTCATCATCTTTCATTAAGTTTAGCGCTGCTATCCCTAAAAAGACGGCAAAAATAACCACACTAATAATTGAAGTTGGGTTTGCACCCGTTAATTCAGCAAATGGATTACTTGGAATAAAGGAAAGAATGAATTGCGGTACACTTAAATCGGTAACTTTGCCTACATAATCTGTATTAATCGCAGTTAAGCGTGCAGTTTCAGCAGCACCTTGCACTAAACCTTTTGCCGTTAAGCCAAACAGATTAGTAACAAATACACCTACGAGTGCGGCAATCAGCGTTGTAAAGAGTAAAGTGCCGATCGTATAAAAACTGATTTTGCCTAAAGATGAGGCTTGGTGTAATTTTGCAACCGCTCCCAAAATAGACACAAATACCAAAGGCATAACGACCATTTGTAAAAGTTTTACATAGCCGTTTCCAACGATATTAAACCAGCTAATAGATTCAGCAAGAATCGGATGGCCACCGCCATAAATCAAATGTAGTCCTAAACCAAACACCACACCTAGAACTAAGCCAGCCAGAACTTTTTTCGATAAGCTCCAATCTGTTTTACGTGTTTGGGCGAGTAAAAATATTAACCCGACAAAAACCACAATATTGATGATTAAGGGTATATTCATTCCCAAACTCCAAATTATTGCTTGTGTCATCTTTCAAGGGGGCATATTTGACCATAGCCGGCCTATATAAACTACCCTTTTCAACAATTTTATAGCATCAAGATGATTACAAACTTGCGTGAGAATATAAAATGACTTTTAAATACATATATATCACTTTTAATTTATAAATTAAGTGCGATATTTATGTATAAAAATCAGCCTCTACTTAAGCAACCTTTAATTCAAATTGTTGCTCAATAAAATGAATAAATTGCTTTAAATTAGTTCCCCATGTTTCTGGTAACTGGGCAACTAAATATGTAGTGAAAAAAGCGGATTCCGTATTTAGTCCAAAACAATTAACTGAAACTTTATCTGCAACTTTTGTGAGATATGATTTCGGTAATAAAGCAAAACCCACACCCAACTCTACACAGCTCACGATTCCGTCAAGACTTCCCATTTCCATAATTTGCGAAGGTGGAATACTAAAGTCATTCAAGAAAAGCTCTATCGCATGTCGATATGAACAACCTTGTCGAAATGCAATAAATCTGGTCTTTGCAAGGGTTGCCTTATCTGGAAAACTCTGTTGTTGCTTAGGGCAAACCAAAACCAGCTCTTCATGCCACACAGGAAAACTATATAACTCAGGAATTGAATGTTTAGATGCCACAAAAGCACAGTCCAATTCCCCCTGATGTACCGCATTTAATAAATAACGGGTCGGATGAGTTTGAAGCTCAATAGGTAAAGTAGGATATTGCTGCATAGATTGATTGAGCAACTGTGGCAAACGTATTGCTGCGGTTGTTTCCATACTGCCCAAACGAATGGTTTCATTGGGGTCAATATTACCTTCTTGAAAGATTTTTTTAGCTTTCTGATGTAATGCAGTCATTTGAACAGCATAACTATGTAGCTGTTGTCCAGCATTCGTTAAAACCACAGGGTTATTACGATTAAATAAAATAACCCCTAACTCTTCTTCAAGTTTTTTTATATGGCTCGTGATATTCGATTGAACCGTATACATTTTTTGTGCAGCCAATGAAAAACTTCCACTCTCAGCCACGGCTAAAAAAAACTCTAGAGACTTAAGCAACATACCACTATCTCAAAACAAGATAACCTCTATCATATTAAATCATTTTTAATGATTGATAAACTCGCTTTTAATAATAAAAAAATTGAGCGTCTTCTCATGTCTACATTTTATCGAATGAGCTTAGTTGTCTTTTTGGCAACTTGTTTGGGAATTGGTGTTTTCAGATTTTCCTATACTGCGCTTATGCCCATCATGATTGAGCAATATCACTGGACTCATGATTTTGCCAGTTACTTAGGCAGCGCAAATTTATTGGGATATCTCATAGGTGCATTATTGGCGCTGTTGAGTATGAAAGAAAAGTACATTCCATCCATGATCGTACTTTCGACTATAGCGGGTAGCCTTAGCCTACTATGCTGTTCATTCATGGATATGCCTCTGGTGTGGTTCATTGTCTGGCGCACAATTTCAGGTATTGCTGGCGGCTTACTTATGATTTTAGCACCAAGCTTTGCCATGAAATACATCCCCACCACGCAAAGATTAAAAGTTAACTTTTTAGGATTTAGCGGGATTGGTGCAGGTGTGCTATCTGCCACCATTATTATTCCCCTACTTAAAAATATGCCCATACATTATGTTTGGGATATTTTTGCAGGTATTTCTCTATTAGGGAGCGTACTGCTTTATCAATTATTAAGCCGTAATACGGCAAAGATGATTAAGCCACCATCTACTACTCTACCAGCCTCACAAAAATCACGTTTAGGCCTTGTTATTATTATTGCCTATATGTGCAGTGCCTTTGCTTATATTCCTCACTCTCTATTCTGGATGGATTATTTATCTGGAACTTTGCATTTCCCATTACAGCAAAGGAATTTATTTTGGGTTCTCTATGGAGTGGGAAGCTGCATTGGTGCACTTGTCGCTTATTGCTTAAGCCGAATAGTGGGATATATACAGACTATTAAATGGCTATATGCCATTTACTGCCTAGCCGTTGTTTTACCTTTCCTTTCACAGACCACTTCTTTACTAGCTTTGTCTTCGCTTCTGACAGGCTTACTAACTCCCGCAACCGTATTTATTAGTTCTTATAGTCTTCTACAGATTTATGAGCAACGTTATCAAAAGCTTTGGAGCCTTGCCACGATTGGGTTTGCTAGCACTCAGCTTTTAGGTGGTGTAGTCATTAGTACTTTGCATCATTTGCATTGGTCTTATGCCCATCTCTTTCTTTTGGGTGGAATCGTTCTTCTTTTTGCGGTTTGCCTTTTATTTCCTGTACGCCCTTCTTTCACCTCAACTCTCGGAGAAACCAAATCGTGAAAACTCTGCTCTTTCCTTTGTTTCTAGTTACCTTTGTTCTTTTTATTCAAGCCCTAGACCAGAGTTATCAAAAGAAAACTGGTTTTATTAAGACTCCGAAACATACCGAGTTTATGCAATAAAGAAAGCCCTCAATCGAGGGCCTTCTTATGCAAAATTTATTTAATCATCCATATGTTTGATAATCGCATCACCAAATTCAGAACAACGTAACAAGGTTGCACCCGGCATTAAACGCTCAAAATCGTAAGTTACGGTTTTAGCTGCAATCGCTCCAGCAATTCCTTTAATGATCAGGTCAGCAGCTTCTGTCCAGCCCATATCACGTAGCATCATTTCAGCAGAAAGAATGATAGAACCAGGGTTTACTTTATCCTGACCTGCATATTTAGGCGCAGTGCCATGAGTCGCTTCATAAACTGCAATTGCACCACCAATATTTGCACCCGGTGCAATACCAATGCCGCCTACTTCCGCTGCCAAAGCATCAGAAATATAGTCACCATTTAAGTTAAGAGTGGCGATAACGGAGTAATCTGCTGGACGCATTAAAATTTGCTGTAAGAACGCATCGGCAATGACATCTTTAATAATGATGTCTTTACCAGTTCTAGGATTTTTAATTTTAACCCATGGACCGCCATCAATTAGTTCTCCACCGAAACGATCTAGAGCCAATTCATAACCCCACTCTTTAAATGCCCCTTCGGTGTATTTCATGATATTGCCCTTGTGAACAAGGGTCACCGAAGGCTTGTCATTTTCAATTGCAAACTGAATGGCTTTACGAACTAAACGCTGTGAACCTTCTTTCGAAACTGGTTTAATTCCAATACCACAGCCTTCAGGGAAACGGATTTTTGTGACACCCATTTCTTCTTGAAGAAACTTAATCACTTTTTTAGCTTCTTCAGAATCGGCCTTCCATTCAATGCCTGCATAGATATCTTCCGAGTTCTCACGGAAAATCACCATATCTGTTAATTCTGGATGCTGAACAGGTGAAGGAACGCCTTTAAACCAACGCACTGGACGTACGCAAACATATAAATCTAATTCTTGGCGTAAGGCAACGTTGAGTGAACGAATGCCACCACCTACGGGGGTCGTTAAAGGACCTTTGATTGATACAACGAATTCTCGAAGTGCTTCGAACGTTTCTTCTGGCATGTAGTTGCCGTAAATTTTATTGGCTTTTTCGCCGCAATACACTTCCATCCATTCGATCGAACGCTTGCCACCGTAAGCTTTTAAAATTGCAGCATCTATGACTGCTTTCATGGTTGGCGTAATATCTACACCAATACCATCACCCTCAATAAAAGGAATAATTGGATGATTTGGTACGTTCAGTGACAGGTCTGCATTTACTTTAATTTTGTCGCCATCTGCAGGAACCACAATCTTCTGATAACCCATTGTGTGAATTCTCCCTTTTATAATACTTAATTAACTAAAAATAATTATCGATACACAATACTTTCAACTCTTCTTAACGCATAATAGCTTAATTGAATTTAATCATTTTTGGGATTTATATGAGAAATAATAAAATTTCTCACTTAAATAAACCTCAATGTTTTCTCTAGTTATTTGAAAGAAGAAGCCATTTTTTATGAAAATTGTCATTCTCAACAAGCCTTATGACGTTCTCTCCCAGTTTCGTAAAGACGAAGCGCATATGACCGTCTCTGACTTTGTTGATGACCCGACTTTGCGTTTGGCAGGCCGTCTTGATATGGACTCTGAGGGTTTAGTTTTTTTAACCGATCATGGTGGTCTAAATCAGTTCATTACCAATCCTGCGAATAAAAAATACAAAACGTATTTAGTTCAAGTTGATGGTGATGTAACTGAAGAAGCGCTCGAGCAGCTTCGTAAAGGTGTAGAACTAAATGATGGTATGACGCTTCCTGCAACCGCCATTAAAGTAAGTGAACCAGAATGGTTATGGGAACGTAACCCACCTGTACGTTTTCGTGCAAATATTCCAACATCTTGGATTGAAATTTCAATTTGCGAAGGCCGTAACCGTCAAGTTCGTCGTATGACTTCTGCGGTAGGTTTTCCAACTTTACGTTTAATTCGTACTAAAATTGGTTCAATTGATTTAGTTCAACTCGGCTTAAAACCTGGGGATGTTAAAGAAATTGAGCCTTTGCTTTACCCTGACTTTAAAGATGTGCCTGCTGAAGAACCTTATCGTTCACGTTCATATGTGAAAAAACCAGGTGGTACTGGCGGTAAACCAATGGTTCGTAAGAATAAAGATGGCTCTACGAAGAAGTCGGGTACAAAACGTATCTGGCAGATGGATGAAGGTGAAAAACCACGTCGTAAAACGAATGGTACAACTCGTCCAAATGCTAAAGCACCACGTGGTCGTGGCCGCAATGATCGATAAAATGTAAATTTTCAAAGCTCACTTAGGTGGGCTTTTTTTATGACTTTTATTTCTATAAATAGAAAAAAGCCGGTGTATAAACACCGGCTTTTGAGCTATTTACTAACGAGTTAGTAATTAAGCATTAACAGTTGCAAGCACTGAATTAAATGTAGCACTTGGACGCATTACAGCATCTACTTTTGCTTTATCAATTGCATAGTAACCACCGATGTCCGCTGGTTTACCTTGTACTTGAGCAAGTTCAGCAACAATTTTAGGTTCTTCTTGAGCTAAAGTTTTTGCAAGTGAAGCAAATTTAGCTTTTAACTCAGCATCTTCGTCCTGTGCAGCAAGTGCTTCTGCCCAGTAAAGTGACAAGTAGAAATGGCTACCACGGTTGTCAATCTCACCTGTACGGCGTGATGGAGACTTACCATTATCAAGTAACTTGTCAGTCGCTTCATCAAGCGTCTTCGCAAGTAACTTAGCACGAGCATTATTTTCTTTAATACCCATCTCTTCTAAAGAAGCAGCTAGAGCAAGGAACTCACCAAGCGAATCCCAACGCAAGTGGTTTTCTTCAACAAGCTGTTGTACGTGTTTTGGCGCCGAACCACCTGCACCAGTCTCGTACATACCACCGCCCGCCATAAGCGGAACGATAGATAACATTTTCGCAGAAGTACCAAGTTCCATAATTGGGAACAAGTCTGTTAAGTAGTCACGTAAAATGTTACCAGTCACAGAAATCGTATCTAGACCACGTACTACACGCTCAAGTGTGTAACGCATTGCACGAACTTGAGACATGATCTCAATATCAAGACCATTCGTATCATAATCTTTTAAGTACTTTTGTACTTTCTTGATCAATTCATTTTCGTGTGGACGGTACGGGTCAAGCCAGAAGATCGCAGGCATTCCTGAGTTACGTGCACGAGTTACTGCAAGTTTTACCCAGTCACGAATCGGAGCATCTTTAACCTGACACATACGCCAGATATCGCCTTCTTCAACATTTTGAGTCAATAACACTTCACCAGTGTCAAGATCGGTAATGTTTGCAATACCAGCTTCTGAAATTTCAAAAGTCTTGTCGTGAGAACCGTATTCTTCAGCTTTTTGAGCCATCAAACCAACGTTCGGTACAGTACCCATAGTCTTCGGATCGAAGTTACCATGCCACTTACAGAAGTTGATCATTTCTTGGTAAATACGAGCAAATGTTGATTCTGGCATAACAGCTTTAGCATCATATTGCTTACCATCAGCACCCCACATTTTACCACCAGCGCGGATCATAGCTGGCATAGAAGCATCAACGATGATGTCGTTTGGTGAATGGAAGTTTGTGATGCCTTTTGCCGAGTCAACCATTGCAAGCGCAGGACGGTGTTCTTGACAAGCATGTAAGTCTTCAATGATTTCTTCACGTAATGACGTTGGAAGAGTTTCGATTTTCTCGTATAACCCAGCCATACCGTTATTGACGTTAATACCTAATTCGTCAAATAACTTACCGTGTTTTTCGAAAGCTTCTTTGTAGTAAATTTTCACACAGTGACCGAAAACGATCGGATGTGAAACTTTCATCATTGTCGCTTTTACGTGTAGAGAGAATAAAATTCCCGCTTCTTTACAATCATCAAGTTCTTTTTCATAGAAATCACAAAGTGCTTTCTTGCTCATGAACATTGAATCAATGATTTCGCCGTCTTGAAGCGCAACTTTTGGCTTAAGAACAATGCTCTTACCACTGGTCGTGATAAGTTCCATTTTCACATTACGTGCGCGATCAAGTGTCATTGATTTTTCACCATGGTAGAAGTCACCTTCTTCCATATGTGAAACATGAGTTTGTGACCACTGTTTCCACTCGCTCATTGAATGAGGGTGTTTTTTTGCGTAATTTTTAACTGCTGCTGGAGCACGACGGTCAGAGTTACCTTCACGAAGGACAGGGTTTACTGCTGAACCAAGGCACTTACCATAACGAGCTTTGATTGATTTTTCTTCTTCAGTTGCAGGATTTTCCGGATAATCAGGAATTGCATAACCTTTTGATTGAAGCTCTTTGATACATGCAGTTAATTGCGCAACAGACGCACTGATATTCGGGAGTTTGATAATGTTAGTATCTGGATCTTGTGTAAGACGACCAAGCTCTGCAAGGTTGTCGGATACCTTTTGCTCTTCACTTAGGTATTCAGCGAATTCTGCGAGCACACGTGCAGCTACAGAGATGTCACTTTTAATAATCTCGATGCCAGCTGGCTTAGTAAAGGTCTCAATGATCGGCAGTAGCGAATAGGTCGCCAATAGTGGCGCCTCGTCAGTCAGTGTGTAAATAATAGTTGACTTTTCACCAGCCATATATAGCCCCTTCCGTTTGATTGAGTGTTGAGGACCGAGCTTTTGGCCCAGTGCCTACGAACCGATATGCTTAAATAAAACCCTGAGAGTATCGGCTCTCATTGCCTTCCAGTCAACGAAATATCCAGTGATAACGACATTTCGTAGCGAAATAATACATAATTCAAATATATAGATAATTTTCTGATATCTAAGTCATTGTAATACGCACATTAAGATCACTTTTCAGGCATTAAACATCATTAAATTACATGAGATATCTTTCAGTGTTCTGACAATTATTATACTTTTCATTCAAAATAAACTCAAAGGTAAAACGGATTTCACCATTTGGACGTACTTAAAAATAAAAACCGATGTGCAAAACATCGGTTTTTTATAAACTATTTAGCTTTAATCTAAGCTTTTAACCACTTTTCAGTTTTAGCTTGATCTTCAACTATAAGTTCAACTTCAGTTAAATCAGATGTAGCAAACTCAACTTCAAAAGATATTAACTCATCACGACGGAAAGCAAAGACAGTATAAGTGCCACCCTGTTTTGCATACTTCTCGATAAGCTTAGTGGATGCTTTTAAACCATCAATTGCAATAATCACATCATTGGCAGAAATACCTGCTTTAGCTCCAGCGCTCTCACGGCGGGCACTTTGCACAAGTACACCTTCGGGCTTATCGGCAAGTTTTAAGCCTAATGGCAAAGATTTGTCGGTTTTAACTCGATAGCTTAAGCCAAACTCAGGAAGCAATTGATCAAGCGGTAATTCATCAGTCGTATTAATCAGATGATTAATTTGTTCAATCCAACTATCACCCGTCAGTTCTTTACATAAATCAAAAATGGTTCTTTCGTTTACTTGCATACCATTTTGAGTATTTTCATATAATCGATGCATTAAAGCATCAAGACTAGAACCACGTAGACGTAAACCTAAATCTAGGCACAACGCAACCAGCGCCCCTTTATTGTAATAACTGGTGCCCGCATTATTTGAGTTTTCATCTTGACGATAAAATTTAATCCATGCATCAAAACTTGATTCAGCAACTGTTTGAACAAAACGGCCTGGGTTTTGTAAATAGCGATCAATTTGTGCTTTAAGTAAATCCAGATAAGACTTCTGAGAAATTACACCACTACGTAATAAAATCAGGTCGTCATAATATGAAGTAAAGCCTTCAAATATCCAAAGCAAAGAGGTATAGCCTTCTTGATGCAAATTATAATTTGCAAAGTTTTCTGGGCGGATAAACTTGACTAACCATGAATGAAAATATTCGTGACTACATAAGCCTAAAAAGCGCTGATAATCTTTAGAAGGTTCAGTTGGTTCATTCGATTTTGGCAAATCGTCACGCGGTGTAATCAGACTTGTACTATTGTAATGCTCTAACCCACCATAACTATTCCCTGTTGCCATCGTCATGAAGGTATAGTTTTTAAATGGCGCTGAACCGAACATATTTATTTCAGCTGCACAAATCTTTTCAATGTCGGCTTTTAAGCGATCGGTATTGGCATTATGAGGGCCAGAAATTACAAACTCATGTTCAATGCCATGTGTTTCAAAACCAAAGCGCGTTTGATCAGCCAGTTCAAATGGACTATCAATCAGTTGATCATAATGATCGGCTTTTAAAGTAAAGCGCCCTTTGACTAGACTTTTTGAAGCTAAGCCAGTTGCTAACTGAAAATGCTTTAATTCATCTGGCAAGAAAACTTCGATTTCACACGCAGACTGTTCCTGCCCTTCTAATGCCAAACACACACACGCCGGATTAATATAGAGGCGTGTCTGGTCAACATATGCACCACGTACCGACAAATCATATGCATAAACATCATATTCAATCGTCATTAATTCGTGATCAGTATTAAATAAACGCCAACGATTCTTGCTCGTTTTTTTAATATCTAACATACGTCCAGCTTCATCATAAGCTTTAACGGATTCAATATGTTTTGAGAACTCTCGAATTAGATAACTACCCGGAATCCACGTTGGCAGCCAAAGTTCCTGATTCGGATTGGCTAAAAAACGAATTGTTACGTGAACAAGGTGCTGTTTGTAATCATCGAATTCGATTTGATAATGCAACATAAATTCTTCAATTTAAAATTAGAACGGTTTCACATTAGATTATCACTTTTTTGTATCGACTTGCGTAGATGTATTTTTTGGCAACAATTCCTACTAGCCTTCCACTAAAAAAAGGCATAGCATGCTGTGCATCTGTGTCCCGTATTTGCCAGTAAAAGTTAAGGTCATCCGTGAAATTTTTTCTATCTCTTTTTACCCTCTTCAGTATTTTCTGCACAACCCTAACCAATGCTGCGTTACTCAATATTGCACCTGAAAGTGTTGAAGCCGCTGCATGGACTATTGTAGATACTCAATCGGGTCAAATCATTGCCGAGCATAATAGCCATGTGCAACGTGCACCAGCATCTTTAACCAAAATGATGGTTGCCTATATTGCTTTAAAAGAGATTAAAGCTGGAAAGCTAAAAAAAGAAGAAATCATTACTGCAACACCAGTGGTTGGTGTGGTGCAGTGGGATGAATCACAAATGTATCTTAAAGCTGGTGAACAAATTTCAGTTGATCAGTTATTGGCAGGTTTAATTGTGATGTCTGCGAATGATGCAGCCGTGACCTTAGCTGAAAAAATTTCTGGTGATGTTCCTCACTTTGTACAACGTATGAATCAGGAAGCTCAGGCTTTGGGTATGAAAGATACTCATTTTAGTAACGCTCCTGGAATTACGATGCCTGATCATTACACTACGGCTCATGATTTAAGCTTATTAGGTCAGGCTGTCGTTAAACAAACGCCTGAATATTTGCATTATTCAAAAATGCCAAGCTTTAGCTACAACCAACGCTTTCACCATGCGACTAACCTTGCATTGAAATATGACCCATCTGTTGACGGTCTAAAAACGGGCTACACTAAAGCAGCGGGTTATAATTTGGCATTAACAGCTTCGCGTCCTTCATTTTCATCTGACTTAGCTCAAAGACGTTTATTAGTCATTGTTTTAGGTACACCAAGTGCAATAAAACGTGCTGAGATTGCAGATAAGTTAATGAATCTTGCTTATGCATATACACGTGATGAAGTCATTATTCCTGAGCAAAAATTAATTGCCGAGCTGCCTGTTGTAAAGTCGACTTTAAAAATGTTCAAGGTAGCAACAAAGCAACCTACGATTGTAACGACTTCGTTATATGCTGACCCAGCACCAATTAACTTAAATAATTTCGATAGTGTGACTCAGCGCGTTCAAGTACTTGATAGCAATCTTCAACCGAAGGTTATTGCTCCGCTCGAAACGACTCAAACACACGTCAATATTGAACTCAATGAAAAACAATTAACTGCGCCGTTAATGAAAGTAATGAGCTTAGCAACAGTATCTATTTATCAAAATAATCAACTTATCCGTAGTCTTCAAATTGAAGATAACGTGCATATTGAAGAAGCCAACATTTTCCAAAAAATCATGATGTGGTTTTCTAGCCTTTTCTCTATTTTTTCATCGAGTGAACATAGTGCTGCAAAACTCTACCCGGTAGATTCACACTAAAAACATAAAATTGTGCACAGATGCACAATAAATTTTGTAAATAAAAGATGGCATAATTCAGCCATCTTTTTTTATAGAAAAATAATTAGGTGAAAAAAATGGCCCAAAATTTACATCATATTGTAATTGTTGGTGGTGGTGCTGGAGGCTTAGAGCTTGCGACACAACTCGGTGAAACTTTTGGGAAAACTCATAAAGCGAAGATTACCTTAGTTGACCAAAACCTGACGCATATCTGGAAACCTTTACTTCATGAAATTGCTGCCGGATCTTTAAATCCACACGAAGAACAAACTAACTATTTTGCCCATGCAGAAAAGCATCACTATGAATTTGTGCTTGGAACATTAATTGGAGTTAATAAAGATAAAAAAATAATTGAGTTAATTCCTCCTCAAGTTTCTAAGGATCAACAAACTCATCTACAAGAGCTGAGTTATGACACGCTTATTTTAGCGCTTGGTTCTGTGTCAAATGACTTTAATACAGTGGGCGTACGTGAAAACTGTCATTTCCTCGACAGTAGAAAACAAGCCGATATTTTCCAGCAAGATTTATTACATCTGTATATTGAAGCTCAAAATCAACAAAATCAGCGGACTTTAAATATTGGGATTGTGGGTGCTGGTGCAACAGGTGTAGAACTTGCTGCCGAACTCATTGAAACGACTAAAAACTTTTATCGATATGGTTTAAAAAAGATTCATCCCAACCAAGTTAAAATTACCCTAATTGAGGCTTCTGAGCGCATTTTACCTGCTCTAAGTGAAAAAACGGCTGAGCATAGTGCAAAACAGCTCAAAAAAATGGGCATTGAAGTTTTAACAAAACATCGCGTTGAAAAAATTGATGAGCATTCCATCTATTTTAGTAATGGTGATCAATTAAAAAGTGATATTACCGTCTGGGCTGCTGGTGTAAAAGCACCTAAAGTTTTAGAAAGTTTCAATGATTTTGAACGCGATAATATTAACCGCCTGATGGTCTACGCAACATTACAAACCTATTCCGACCCAAATGTATTTGCTTTTGGTGATTGCGCCCGTTGCCAACTTGATGCAAGACACCCTCCACTTGGCCCGCGTGCTCAAGTTGCAAGCCAACAAGCGAGCTTTTTAGTCGATGCTATGGCTGCTCGACTTAATGGCCGATCACAACCCATGTTTAGCTTTAACGACAAAGGTTCGCTTGTGTCTTTAAGCCGTAATAAAGCCGTTGGAGAATTACTTGGCGATGTAAGTGTGCAAGGTTATATTGCTAAAACAATGTATGTATCTTTATATCGTTTACATCAAGCAACGATTCATGGATACACACAGGCTGGACTACTCACAATGAAAGATTTACTTACAAGACGTGTACGTCCAAAAATTAAACTATATTGAGTTGAATTTTTTAAGTTCATCCCTATTTAGATAA
This sequence comes from Acinetobacter sp. GN11, assembly GCF_054823985.1. Lineage (NCBI taxonomy): Bacteria > Pseudomonadati > Pseudomonadota > Gammaproteobacteria > Moraxellales > Moraxellaceae > Acinetobacter > Acinetobacter sp. GN11. The sequence goes on from NZ_JRVL01000028.1 coordinate 33,321, forward strand.
AAACGCATTATATAAAAGTGTTAAAGATTCAAATTTTGTAGTCTACAAAATTTATTTTTCACTTTATGATGTACGCTTTAATTGATTGAATGGATCAAAAACATGACTGCTATTGCAAATAACCACGTGGTTTCATTCCACTACAAATTAACAAACGCTGAGGGTGAAACACTTGATCAATCTCAAGGTGAACCACTTGCCTATTTGCACGGTGCAGGCAATATCATTCCTGGTTTAGAAAATGCATTAACAGGTAAAACTGTTGGTGAAAAATTTACTGTTAATGTACCAGCAGCTGAAGGTTATGGCGAATACAACCCAGACCTAGTTCAAGAAGTTCCAGCTCAAATGTTCCAAGGTGTTGAGAACATTCAACCTGGTATGCAATTCCAAGCGCAAACAGATGACGGCGTTCAGATCGTAACTGTTAAAGCGGTTGAAGGCGACAACATTGTTGTTGATGCTAACTTCCCACTTGCTGGTCAAGATTTAACTTTTGAAGTTGAAATCGTAGAAATCCGTGAAGCTTCTGAAGAAGAATTAGATCACGGTCACGTACACGGTGCTGGTGGTCATCACCACTAATTCATCTTTAAAGATGATAAGAGCAAAGCTTCGGCTTTGCTTTTTTTATGTATTTATTTTTATATAATATCTGGATAACAAACCTCTAACTCACTCAACTTTATAAGGGTATCTTTCATGTCAAACGTAAATCAGCTTATTTGGTTTCGTCAGGATTTGAGAGTTCGGGATCATGCTGCATTATGGCATGCCTGCCAACAAGGACCTTCAATGGGGTTAGTTATTTTGTCGCCTGAGCAATGGAAAATACATCACGATGCACCTATAAAAATTAATTTCTATTTACGTCAGCTTCAACAACTTAAAAAAGAATTAGAACAGCTTAATATTCCACTTATTATTCAAGTGATTCCCTACTGGAAAGATATTGCAGATTATATTTGCGAACTCACATATCAACTTCATATCGAAAATGTTTACTCAAATATAGAAGTAGGCGTGAATGAGTTGAAAAGAGATAAAACCGTACAACAAGCTTTAAATCAGCGGAGTAAAGAACTTTTTTTATTTCATGACCGTACGATTTTTCCTTTACGTTCCATTCGTAATCAGTCACAGCAGCCCTATCAGGTTTTCGGTGCATTCAAAAAAGCATGTTATTCGAAACTAGATATAAGTGGTTTGCCTCAGTGCTATCCAATTCCTGAAAAGCAAAAATCCAAACCGGAGTCTGATTCAAATATAAAAAGTTTAAGTCTAGAATATATCAAAGCTTTTTTTGACTCATCTATTTCTAAAGAGCAACAAGATTTATGGCCGACTGAAGAAGATTTTGCTCTCGATCAGCTCGATGTATTTATTGAAGATCATTTATCTGCTTATAAATTAGAACGTGACTTTCCAAATGTAAAAGGAACCAGCCAACTTTCTCCCTATTTAAATCTTGGAATTTTGTCTATTCGTCAATGTTTACAAGCCCTTTTCCGAGCTGAACATGGCAACTTCCATCTGGCAAACGAAGGCCGACAAACATGGTTAGATGAGCTTCTTTGGCGAGAGTTTTATCAGCATATTTTATTTGATTTTCCACATGTTTCTAAACACATTCCGTTTAAAAAAGATACTCAGAAAATTAAATGGAATCATAATCCAGAGCACCTAACCGCATGGCAAACTGGCCAAACAGGTATACCGATTATTGATGCGGGCATGCGTCAGCTACAAAAAACAGGATGGATGCATAATCGTGTCCGCATGATTACCGCTATGTTTTTGTGTAAAAACTTACTCATTGATTGGCGAATAGGTGAACAATGGTTTATGGAGCACTTAATCGATGGTGATTTAGCAGCGAATAATGGTGGTTGGCAATGGTGTGCCTCGACAGGAACTGATGCTGTACCCTATTTCCGAATTTTTAACCCTATTGCTCAATCTAAGAAATTTGATCCAAACGGAGACTATATTCGTCAATGGGTAGATGAGTTAGCTCATCTAGATAATAAAGTGATTCATGAACCCTACTCAGCTAAAACTAATCTTCAGTTGAATTACCCCAAACCAATTGTTGACTTAAAGGAAACTCGTATGAAAGCAATTGAAACTTTCAAGAGTATTTAGATAAGAGTTGCGTCTTATCTGTTTCTTTTTAATTAAAAATAATAACAATATTTGACTATAGTGTGACTTTACTCTAAAAATAATACTAAAGGGATTTATAAAAGGACAAACACAACAATAAATTCAAAAATCATCACAGTTCATTATAAAAGTATAAAAATTAACATTACAAAAAGGTAGCGAGAGCTCGCATGCAACAAAAGAACCCAGGAAGAACACTCGTCTTATGGATTATCGCAGCTCATCTATTTATGGGGATGGTGGCATATGAATGGCTGCCTGTAAGTTTTAGAGGAAGCTGGATTTTTATTCTTATTCTGTTAATTTCTGGGGCTTTTTTAGAAGTCGGCGCATCATTAATTGTTGGCTTAATCGCTTTCGTAGGTGTTGCAGTATATTTTCTACTTGACCTTGGGGCACAAACACATATTGAACGTCAGCTCCTTTTACTTTTTATTATCCCCCTCATTCCTCTTTTTCTGAGTGCTGTACGCCATAATATTGAAATTAACGTCCAAAAGTATCGTGATATACAAAGTTATGATCGAAATTATCGCCGTGATATTTTCCCGCTTAGCGCACTTAAATATTTCCAACATAGTTTCTTTAAGCTTCTTGATCATCATCACATACAAGACTATGAAGTCTTTGAAATTAGGGTTCTCAACCGAACCTTAATTAAAGAAATGTTAGGCGAGGATGTATGGAAAACAACTCAAAATGACATGATTAAAATTTTGAGCCAACACAATGCGCAAGAAATTGTTTTCCAGTTTGCCGATGATGATCTAGAAACGATATACAGTATTGTTATTCGTAAACAAAAAACAGAAGAAGAACCTGAGTTTATTAAAAAGCTAAAAGAAATTATGACTTTGCGGATTGAAGTCGAATATAAAATTATTCTAATTCCACCTGAAGAGGAGATTACTTAATGTCTACTCTTCTTAATATTTGTGGAATTATTATTGCCACTAATCAATATCCAGATGGCACTTTACAGCAGTTTTATCGTCAATATTATCATTGTGAGATTAAAGCTGAACAAACAAAAACTGAAGTTCAAAGTATTAATGACCTTTCCATGTTTTTCCCATCACAGGACACATGGTGGCCTATTTTTACAATTGACCAAATCAGTTCAGATAGCTTTCAAGGGTTGATTCATAAAGGAATTAAGCCAGGCATCATATTACCAGATGAGGTTTTTAGCTTTTCTCACTATTTCTTATTAAAAGAAGCAGTGAGCCAAGGTGCTATTCCGATTGCACTTTTTAAATCGGAACAACCTCAATATTTTGCCGCCAAAGCTACATTTTCGACTGCAATTGGTTTACGGCCTATGGCTGCTTTTGTTTCAACAGGTTGGGATGAAAACTTAATTTCACAAACTGCTGGCAGCTATATTGTTCAGTTTAATCCACTGGAACTTCCGCTGCCCTCTAGAGAAATTAAACAAAAGCAGCACTTATTCTATTCAGCTAAAAGTTTTAATGGTCATGTGTCTGGTTATGAAATTATTATTAACCCTCCTGCTGATCTACCGACCACAAATATTCGATATCCTCAACTCGGAATATCATGGAAATTTAATAATATTAACTACATAAGTACTTCTGAACATGTGAACACTAGTTTTCTTGGGTATATTTTTATTGGTTTAAGCACAGTCGTAGTTCCACTCGATCTTATTTTAACCACGACCTATCCTGACCTTCTTGGTACCTTCGGCAGCTATGTTTCATGGATCTCCTTGGTCATCGGGGTGATTTTATTGTTATTGCTGATCTCGTCTATTATTAGGAGGGTTAAATCAAATGGCTCCCATTGATATTCTCTTCCTATTTGGTTTTTTAGGCATCTGGATTCCTCAAGCATTTTGGGCATGGCTGAGTTATCAGGCTTGGAAATACTCAAAAACAGCCGAAAAAGAGTTGCAGAACCTGCCTGTGCCCGATAGATGGCCTGTTTTGAGTGTCTTGATTCCTGCCTATAATGAAGGCGTAGTGATTGAAGATACTTTACATGCAATCGCGCAACAGGATTATCCAGCCGAAGCATATGAAGTTTTGCTGATTAATGATGGCTCTAAAGATAACACCCTAGAAATCGCCGAAAATCTAGCGCGGATTTATCCTTGCATAAAAATTGTCAACGTTCCTAAAGGAATGGGAGGCAAAGGTAAATCTAGGACACTGAATAATGGCCTACCCCATGCAAAAGGTGAACTCATTGTTGTTTATGACGCAGACAGTACACCTGAACCAGATTGCGTAAGGTTATTAGCACAAACGCTACTTGCAGATAAAAAATTAGTGGCTGTAAATGGCAAAGTAAGAACCCGTAATTGGCAAGATAGTATTTTGACTCGCTTTATTGCCATTGAGTTCATCTTTTTCCAATGGATTTTTCAGGGCGGTCGTTGGCAACGTTTTGAACTATCCACATTGATGGGTACCAACTATGTCATTTGGCGTGATGCTTTAGAAACCTTAGGTGGTTTTGATGAGAAGTCATTGGTCGATGACACTGAAATGAGCTTCCGGATTTTTATTGGCCAAAAACGAATTAAATGGGTTCCCTACGCAATTGGTTGGCAACAAGATCCGCCATCTTTAAGTGTGTTTGTTAAACAGCGCTCACGTTGGACTCAGGGTAATTTTTATGTGACTCGTAAATATTTACCAGTAGCGTTAAGAACCCCATTTCCTATTGGAATTGAAATTCTAAATAACATTATGTGCTACATACTTTTCGTACCCGCTTTATTCTGGAGTCATATCACCTTGACGCTTGGGTTACTGGGTATTGCAGGCATTTCAGTTCCAGGTCCCTTCACATTACTGTGGGGCCTCTCGTTTTGTCTATATGTCGCACAAATGTGGTTTACCCTTTCACTCGAAAAAGTTAAACCCGAACTCTATTTTTACTCTGTTTTATCTTATGTAAGTTACTCACAAATATTCCTATTTATTGTTTTTAAAGCCGCATATGACATGCTTAAAAATAAAATACAGGGCAACTCCCTTCAATGGTACAAAACGGAACGTAGCAAGGAGAAAAAATAAATGAAAAAGACTTTTGATCTCTACAAAACAGCTCAAGTGCTCCTTGCCAGCACCAGTCTTATGCTCGCCATGTCTGCTCATGCGTACATATGGAAACTCGACGATATTAGTACTTCAACTAAATATACGGTCGAGCCTCATTTTTTCTATATTGGAAAAGGTGCTCAGTGGCAAAACATTCAATTTTCAAGTGATTATTCCACTGAAAGTGATACAACTTTACTCGTAAAATATGATGATAAACTCATTTATAACACTACGCTGAGTGGCGATGGTCAATTCAAATTTGATATCCCAGCAAGTCAGAGTGGCTTTCATCGTTTAGATTTTATTATTCAGCAATATTCCAAACCGACTACGCTGAATCAAACCAAAGAAACATTCTGTACAGAAGATATTGATCACTTAACTTATTTAAGCAATTCCCAACTCGACTTTACGCCTATCCGTAATGTATACCGTTTAAAAGACTTACCAGATGCTTTAGCTAATCCACAAGCGAGACGGCCTACTCCGTTTGTTGGTATTTTAAAATATAACCGTAAAGAGATTATAGAAGCTTCCATGCTTGCTAGATTAGCAAGTTCATGGACTTCAATCACGCCAATTGAATGGGTTGATTCAGGACAAACTAATTTAAATGATGAAACAAATTTTATTATTGAAGTGATTCGCTCAGCTACGCCACTCAAAGGTGGAGCATTCGTACAAATTGCAAAACCAACAGATGGAGTGGCTACTCTTTCAATTACTTATCACACACCACAAGAACTCACTGCTGCTATAAATGGACTAATCAATCCCTCCTATGTAGAGCAACTTGATACAGGAAGTGCAATTTTTCCCACAACGATCTCCACCCCAACTTGGGCACAATTTAAAAAAATCAATACACTTGCCGATTTAGGCATTGAGGACTTCAGATTAAATCACGCTGAAAAGAACTTATTCCTTGATTTCCCAGCGGTATGGCAACCAACCGATATCTTGCAAGGGCAAATTGCTTTACGTATTCAAAGTGGTTTACTGCAAGGTTCAAATATTACGGCTTGGATTGATGGCGGACTTGCAGGCAGCATGAAAACAGCCGACCTTGCTTCCGATCCCGTTAACCGACAATTCAACATTTTTGCCAAAGCTATTTCTAATACGACCAATTTTAGTTTAAAGCTAGAAAACTCAGTCATTGCTAATTCACAGTGTTTACCCACTGCACATGGTTCGCTCTGGATTGATACAGCTAAATCTACCCTAAAGCTACCCCATAAACTCAAAAATGGCGTAGCCGCAATTTCAATGACTTTAGCAACGACTCCGACTATTGCAATTGATGATCAATCTGGTGCGTTAAATATCGCGATTGTATTAGGCCAAACTGCGAAAAAAATGCTTTTAACACAAGGGCCAATGCCACTTAACCTAGTCCGTTATTCGCCAAGTGCTCCACAAGCAATAAATGTTCGTGTGAATAAAGATATTTATCAACAACAGGTATTAATGCATCAAGATACTATTTATGCGCCTGCTGCTGTTAATGGTTTTATTGTGAGTTATAACAATAATCGCTTTGACGTGATTACCGACTCACAAGGCGGTGCACAAGCTTTCATGCACCTTTGGGAAAAAATACAACATAAAATTCCAAACAATGTGACAAAAATGTTGGTTTCAGAAAATGGAAATATTTATGTTTTACAAAAACTTATTGTTGGAAATCAAAAAGCGCCTTTAGTCCAACAATCTTCTTTCTTCTTATTAGTTGTGATTATCTCTGCAATCATGATAATAATTATCTTCTTGTGGTACTGGTTAAGACGAAATAATGAAAAAACAGATACCAATTAAAATAGCTGCTTTTATTATTTTAATTATTTGTAGTGTTATAGCTTATGCGGGGTTGTTCAAACATCAAAGACAAGCCCCGCATATTGAAGGAATTTTCTGGCAGCCCGACAATAACACTACTCCACCAGAGGGAAACTGGCACTATTTAGGTGTTGATACATTTGTTCCCCAATGGTCTGTTGTCGAGTCTAAATCATGGTGGAAAGAATCAAATTTTCCTCAATGGGAAAAAGCAATTAATTTAGAAAAAATTAAACAAGAGCCTTGGGCTAAAAATCTAATATTAGGCTTGGCTGGCGAATATAATGAACCTAAAGCTCGGGCAAATGTTACTGAGTTAGGGGAAAAATCTGCTGAAATTATAAAAGAGCAAAAAAATAAACCTAAAGGTTATTATTTTCCAGTGGAAGCAGATCCAACTTGGTTACGAGTAAGTGCTTTAGGTCAGGTTTTAGCTAAACTTCCAGTACCAGTTTGGGTGAGTATTTATAGTGGTGAACGCGAACCCGAACATTATGATTTATGGGTTAAAAGCTGGTTACCAGAACATAACGGCGTTTTCTTCCAAGACGGAGTTGGCGTAGGTGTACGGTCTCCTCAGCAAGCTAAACATATTTTAGATCAACTTGAACAACAGCTTGGAAAAGATAAAGTAATTATAGTACTAGAAGCATTTAGAGTTAAAAAGAATGGGCAATTTAGAGCTGCATATCCTTGGGAAATTATTTCTCAACTAAAAGCATATGAAGGAAAAACCGTCTATATTTTTGATGGTCCCCATTACATGAGCCGCTGGTGCGTCAATATTGTGAGTTTGTGGTATCGCTTCACTTATGGTGGTATTCCTACCACCATAAAGCAAGTAGAACACTAGACTAATTTTTTTATTAATAGAAACCTCTACTATTAGAAATCCTTATAAAAGACGAGTTCCACTCGGGTATTGTTGTAATGATCTTTTGTATTTACTGGCACATCTTTAAAGTAATTGCCATATAGTCGTTCAACACGTAGTTTTATAGGTTGATAATTAAAAGGTTGCCATGAAATGCCAGGGCCATATTCAAATAAATTATTGTAATACTCATCTTTACTGTCAGCTAAGCCATGCAATTTTAAATAAGCCTGTACAGTTCCGTTCTCGCCTTTATAGACATTTAAGCCAGTACGTAAGCGTAAATCACCAATAACGTTATAATCTTCTCTAGAATAAGTTGCTGCATTGCCATATAAATCAGTGAAGTAATCATTAAAGCAAAGTGAATGATTACAATTATTTTGAGAATACCACTCTTGATACCCTGTCACCCCACCGACAACACTTTCACGAAATTTATCTCTATTTCGATCAATCAGATCGTAACTTCCACCTACTTCTAAATACATGCGCACAGGTATAGATGTCCAAGGTTGATAATTAGCGCCCACACCTAAAGTTACCGCATTTTCATCAATAATTTCAGGTCGTACACCACCCTGAGACTGAGTATCGCGGTTTAGGTTTAAAAAGCCATATACCTGTGCTCGACCATTATCAAGATTCTTACCATAACGGGCTTTAAGTGGAAAAATCACATCGTCGTAACGTGACTCATACGAAGGTGCAAAATAAACATCTCGGAAATAAGTTTTGACTTCCCCTCCACTTAAATTCTTTACGGCCTGTGTCGCCTTATTGGCAATATCAGCATCTTTAGATTGCGTAAGCTCCTTAAAAACTACCAAAGCTTCTTTATCATTTTTTTGAGAGTTAAGCAGATAGGCTTCTTGGAGTTTTAAATTATCGTCTACTGGGTCTAATACCTCTGCTTTTCTTAAACTTTGCAAAGCTGCTTCTTGTTTGCCTATTCTAATCTGCAAATAAGTTAAACTTTTCCATACTTTAATATCTTGAGGTGTCATTTCGCCGAGTTCTAATAATAACTTCTCGGCATTTTCCGGTTGAGTCTTCTCAATTTTATAAAATTGGTCCCATTTATCATAAATAGGATTACCTGGTTTATATTCTTGATTAACAATCTCTTGGGCAAATGTAGTCTCCATGCTTAAGAGGCCTAAAGCTGGACAGATCGAACCAATAACGATAAAGGAACGGGTTAGAGATTTTATTGTTTTGTTATTCATTGAGACCTCTAGAGTAAAGTAGATAGAATGTTTGCGTAGAAGTAAGATTAAAATTTAATCAATAAATATTATAATTAAACTCATAAATTACATTGTTGGGGTAAGTAGGCTAGGTTCCATAAGTCATTCATTTTATCTCCTTTTATATTATGTTTTGAAAAGTAGTTATCTGATTGTTTTTCCTATAATGACACATTTTTTAATCGTATTATTGTAAATAATCTTATAGGATAAGATAAAAATTTATAACTAAAAAAGGTAAAGTCATGTCCTTTTCCCAACACCCAGAACATCATTTTATTCACCGCTCAGGTTGGTTAAGGGCAGCCGTTTTAGGTGCGAATGACGGAATTATTTCTGTTACTAGTCTAATCATGGGAATGGCTGCAAGTGGAGCCACTGCTCATACGCTTCTTATTACCTGTATTGCTGGTTTAATTTCTGGCGCAACCTCTATGGCAGCCGGAGAGTATATTTCTGTAAAATCACAAGAAGATATTGAAAAAGCAGACTTAAAATTTGAGGCACAAGAACTCAAAAAGCATCCGCAACGTGAATTGGATGAGCTCACCCAAATTTATATAGCCAGAGGCTTAGCACCGGATTTAGCTCGACAAGTTGCGATTGAACTTACAAATCATGATGCCTTGGGTGCTCACGCTCGTGATGAAATTGGTATTCATGAAAATACTGCTGCAAATCCTGTTCAAGCCGCATTAGCTTCAGCTGGCTCATTTTCATTTGGGGCATTGTTTCCTATGCTCGCTATTTTACTCAGTCCTGATATATGGATCGAAAAAACAGTTTTAATATTTGGCATTATTTCATTAGCTTTTTTAGGG
>NZ_JRVL01000229.1:0-1627 GCF_054823985.1 Acinetobacter sp. GN11
ACTCATCAAAACTATTGCCTTTTATATAGGGCCTTGGATATCAAAGAAAACTGAAGAACGTTTAACAAAGAAAATTGTATATGCGGGCTATGAATATGTTTTTAAGCCGAAAGAAATTGTTGCTTCACAGATTGTTTTTGGGGGAATGTTTTTTAGCTTAGCATTGGTTTTATTGTATCTATCCAATATAGATGTTCTCTATAGCATTGCATTTGCACTATATGGATTGTTATATCCGGTGTTATGGTTAAAAAGCGAAAAAAAGAAAAGAGAGACTATCATTCTCAAAGAAATCCCATTTTTTTTGGATATCATTGTACTGTGCGTAGAAGCTGGTCTTACATTAGTGAATGCATTGGATCAGGCTGTAACAAAGTCAATTAAAAGTCCTACTCGATACGAGTTTTCTAGAGTATTGGCAGACATTCGCAAAGGTATTCCTAAAAATGAAGCTCTACGAAATATGGCACAACGTGTAGAACAACCATCTGTACAAAATTTGGTATCCGCAATTATTCAGGCTGAAAACATGGGTATGAATCTTGGCCCAATTTTACGAGGTCAAGCTGAACAACGCCGTGTTGAGCGTTTTTTAAGGGCTGAAAAATTAGCTTTGGAAGCACCTGTCAAAATGCTTTTTCCTTTAGTTGCATTTATCTTTCCTTGTACATTTATTGTTATTGGATTCCCAATATATATCATGATGAAGGATGCATTTGGATAATATGTACTTAAATAATTCTAATATAAAGTTTGAAGTATTTACTGCTACAAGTTTTTTTTCTAGAGCTGGTGGGCTTTTATTTCGAAAGAAATTAAAAGAACACCAGTGTTTATTAATTAGCCCGTGTACCTCAATCCATACTATTGGTATGAGGTATACTATAGATATTGTTTTTATTGATGCTTTTGGTTATGTGACTGATATTCATTACGATGTTAAACCTTTTAAAGTTGTATCTGGCTCAAGCCAAGCTTGTTCAGTGGTTGAGTTTTTAGGAGGTACTTTAGCTCAATATGAGTTGTGCAAAAATCAGGGCCTGTTTTAAGCAATAATTTACCTTCGGACAATTTAGTGAAAATGACTGCTCATCTTTAAAGAAATGATTTGATCATTGAATTTTAAAAAGTTAATGATTTATTATATGTGTTCTTTAGCATAATATTTGCTTTTAGTAGCAAATTTAATAAACATTAACACACTATCTTCGTAGCTATTTCTAATTTTTTTTCCAAATAATGCTTCTTCGATCTTGAACAGTTCTTTATTTGTTGTAAAAAAGTCAAGAAAATATTCAATATATGATTTTCTCGCTAGTTCACCGACTTTTTCTGATAGTTTTTTTGACTCAATTAAAGGAAATTTTGTAATCGCTTTTTGCTCAGAATTACTCGGTTTCCAAATAGAAATTCCAATAGTTTTATAATCTTCAAAAATGAAATATCTCCATATTTTAAAGTATAGATTTCTTCTATCTACGGGTTCTTTATTTTGAATATTATCTATTAGTTTCAGAATATCTTGTTTAACATTTATGCTTTCAGATGGTGATATTTCTTGATATAGCTTTTCTATGTTTTTAGTGATAATGGCATTGTAGAGATCGTAATATTTAACATGATTTTC